>NZ_JBCGDO010000007.1:0-138616 GCF_038739835.1 Flavobacterium aureirubrum | reverse complement strand
AAACGGGTTTTAAGCCATGCTGATTTTTGATTTACTTTGACTGGTTTTAAAAAGAATTGAGGCTAAAAACAGCTTTATATAGGTCGTTTTTATCAAAAGCAAACCTTTTCTCTTGTAGGGTGAGTTCCAGGCTTTGAGTTTGGCTATTAAATCGGGCACGCCGAGGATGTTGCATAACTTTCCAAAAGACTATCCCGAAGTTTCGGAATTAAAATAATTCCAGAAATTGAGCTTGTTTATCGCGAAGTGTTGGGATTATAAGCGAGGTTAAAAAATAGGTTTTTTACTTTTCTTACAGGTATTTTAGTATATGTGAAAGACGTTAAAGTACACAAGAAGGGATTATTGTGTTTATAGAAAATGCTTTGTGGTCTTGCGAGAAAAAACGGTTGGGCGTCGGAAAAAAGAGTTGGGCGTCGGAAAAAAGGAGTCGAGCGTCGGAAACGATCTTGCAGTCGTCGGAAACGATCTTGCAGTCGTCGAAAATGATCTTACAGTCGTCGGAAACGTACTTACAGTCGTCGGAAAAAGGAGTCGGGCGTCGGAAAAAGGAACTCTATGGCACTGTTAACAGACTTAGTTTGTGGGATGGTGTCCAAAAAAAATCCCGCATCGTTTTTCAACTTTGCAGGACTTTCAAACAAAATCACTTTATATAAATCAAAATTTTAATTAACCAATTCGCTTTGGTTTCTAAACACCAGTTGTCCGTCAAAAGCATCTAGTAAAATAATGCTATCGGTAGTAACTTTCCCAGCCAAAATCTCTTTGGAGAGTTGGTTTAACACTTCACGTTGAATTACTCGTTTTACTGGTCGCGCACCATACTGTGGGTCGTATCCTTTTTCCGCCAAATAATCAACTGCCTCGGGCGTTGCATCCATCGTGATGTTTTGGTGTGCTAACATTTTGGTTACACTTTTCAACTGCAAACCTACAATCTGTTTGATGTTGGCACTAGTTAACGGCGTAAACATCACAATCTCATCAATACGGTTGATAAACTCAGGGCGAACAGTTTGTTTTAATAAGCCCAATACTTCCACTTTAGCAGCTTCGGTAACTGCTTCGATGTTGCCTTTTATCCCGAAGTCTCGGGACTCAAATTTCTCTTGTATAATGGCACTTCCCATATTGGAAGTCATAATAATAATGGTATTCTTGAAATCAGCCACACGACCTTTATTATCCGTCAATCTGCCTTCGTCCAACACTTGTAATAAGATGTTAAACGTATCAGGATGCGCTTTTTCAATCTCATCTAATAGAATAACAGAGTAGGGTTTGCGTCGTACCGCTTCCGTCAATTGTCCGCCTTCGTCATAACCCACATATCCTGGAGGTGCACCCACCAAACGGCTCACACTGTGGCGTTCTTGGTATTCACTCATGTCAATTCGGGTCATAGCGTTTTCATCGTCAAATAGATATTCGGCTAATGCTTTGGCTAATTCGGTTTTACCTACACCAGTAGTTCCTAAAAACAGGAAGGAACCAATTGGTTTTTTCATATCCTGCAATCCGGCACGACTGCGGCGTACAGCATCGCTCACCGCTTCAATCGCTTCTTCTTGACCAACCACTCTGTGGTGCAATTCGTCTTCTAGTTTCAAGAGTTTTTCTCTTTCGCCTTGCAACATTTTCATTACTGGAATTCCAGTCCATTTGGCTACTACTTCAGCGATGTCTTCGCGAGTAACTTCTTCTTTGATTAAGGAAGTACCCGCTTGGTTTTCTGCTAATTGAACTTGTAATGCATCCAAACGTTCTTGCGCGTCTTTAATTTTGCCGTAGCGTATTTCGGCAACTTTTCCGTAATCGCCATTTCGCTCGGCTTGTTCGGCTTCGGTTTTGAAATCTTCAATTTCTTGTTTTACTGCTTGGATGTTATCCACCACGTCTTTCTCTGATTTCCATTTGGTGAAAATCTCGTTGCGCTCTTCTTTGAGGTTGGCCAAATCCATTCCGAGAACTTTCAGTTTGGTTTCGTCATTTTCTCTCTTAATAGCTTCGATTTCAATTTCCAACTGCATGATTTTTCTATCCAAAACATCCAATTCCTCGGGTTTCGAATTGATTTCCATACGCAATTTAGAAGCCGCTTCGTCCATCAAGTCAATGGCTTTGTCCGGAAGAAAACGATTGGTAATATAGCGTTGTGACAGTTCTACTGCCGCAATAATAGCATCGTCTTTGATACGCACTTTGTGGTGGGTTTCATATTTTTCTTTAATCCCACGAAGGATAGAAATGGCGCTTTCGGTATCAGGTTCATCGACCATTACTTTTTGGAAACGTCTTTCAAGTGCTTTGTCTTTCTCAAAATATTTTTGGTATTCGTCCAAAGTAGTTGCCCCAATGGCGCGCAATTCACCACGAGCCAAAGCTGGTTTTAGAATATTAGCAGCATCCATCGCACCTTCGCCACCACCAGCACCAACCAAGGTATGGATTTCATCAATAAACAAAACAATATCACCTTCCGCAGAAGTTACTTCTTTCACAACAGATTTTAGTCGTTCTTCAAATTCCCCTTTGTATTTTGCGCCAGCAATCAGCGCACCCATATCGAGTGAATAGACTACTTTGCCTTTCAAATTCTCGGGCACATCGCCATCCACAATTCGGTGCGCTAAACCTTCGGCAATAGCTGTTTTACCCACACCAGGTTCGCCCACAAGCATTGGGTTATTCTTAGTACGACGCGTAAGGATTTGCAACACACGACGGATTTCTTCATCTCTTCCAATAACTGGGTCGAGTTTGCCTGTTCGTGCTAGTTCGTTTAAGTTTTTGGCATATTTGTTCAGCGCATTATACGTTTCCTCCGCTGATGCTGAAGTTACTCTTTCGCCTTTTCTGATTTCGGCAATCGCTGCTTCAAGTCCAGAATAGGTTACGCCTTGGTCTTTTACTATCTGCGCTACTTTACTTTTTGATTTGAAGATGGCCAAAATCAAATGTTCGATAGAAACAAATTCGTCGTTCATTTTCTTGGCAATAATTTCAGCCTCCGTCACTGTGGTTCCAGCATCACGAGAAAACATAATCTCGCCACCCGAAACTTTTGGAAAACTTTGAATAGTGCTATCCAATATTTTCTTGAAAAGCTCCACATTCACATTGAGTTTTTTCAGAATAAAAGGTGTTACATTTTCATCGACTTCCAAAATGCCTTTGAAAATGTGTTCGTTTTCGAGCTGTTGTTGTCCAAAACTTTGTGCAATTTGCTGTGCTTGTTGCAAAGCTTCTTGCGATTTGATGGTAAATTTGTTGATGTTCATTGTTGTGAGTTATTATTAGTTATTAGTGAATAGTGATAAGTGATTAGTTTTTTAGGGACACAGATTTTAAGAAATTAGAGAAATTAGTAAAATTGATTTTTAAAATTGATACAAATTTTTGAAATTGAATTTGTTATTGCAATTGCTAGTGATAAATGATATATTTGCTGACGATGGGACAATTTATGTTCCAATATACAATTACAGTCAAAATGTCTTGAAACCAATGATTTAAATCCTGTTTCAATGCCAAAATGACACTAATACAGACAAAATGAGCATATTTAATAGCCTATTTGGTAGTTCTGAAGCTTCTAATACAAATTCGAATATTTCTTGGCGAGTATTAACTGACTTAGGTCAATTGAATGAAATTATTAACGAGTCAGTGACCACTCCAGTGGTAATCTTTAAACACAGTACGCGATGTAGTGTAAGCCGAATGGCGTTGAAACAATTTGAAAACGAATTTAATTTGCAAACTAAAGTTACGCCTTATTTCTTGGATTTATTAGAACATCGCGATGTTTCTAATGAAATAGCCGAGTTATTTCAGGTAATGCATCAATCACCACAGCTTATTCTAATTAAAAATGGCGTTGCAATTTACAGTGCCTCACACAGCGATATTGAAGCAGAAGATTTGAAACGATATTTATAGTATATAAAAAACCGTGTCGTTTCAAAACGAGACGGTTTTTCATTTTATCGCCTGAATTTATTTCTGACGATGATGTCTTTTAGTTTGGCTTTGATATCATTGCCTGTATCAAAAACCATTTGCTCATTACTAGGAAATGGAACGGCTCTTCGGTCAAAATTGGGATAATAATCTTGTTCGCATGCTCTTCTGTCGCCTTTAAAAGTGGCATAAACATTACTAAAAACAAATTCACTTCCTAATGGAAATGTCTCAATTAATTGTTTGGTTCTGAAGTTAATGTAATCCACTTTTGCCACAACTTGACAGGCTTTTATTTGCGAGAATTCGTAAATGCTGATGCGTACTGTTTTCATATTATCCACCTTAATGGGATTTCCAAGACTGTCTTTCACTACATTTCCATTGGCGTCTAATAGGTTTTTTACACCATCTTTAACTTGTTTTTCTTTTTCAAATTGTCGCTCTTTTATTTGTTCGGGCGAAATATTGATAGCACGAAAGATAACCACAATGCCAAAATCGTAATCGATATCTTTTAATCGATTGCTGTGATATACCGTCCATTTATCGTCCAAACCATAGGTACTGAAGTCTAACAAGTCGTTTTCGAGACGAATAGGAATCACCATATTAGTTTCGTTTTTTGTATAAACAGAAACATAATCGGTGCCTTTGTTTCTCGCCTCATTAATCAAAGCCGCCACATCCTTATATCCAGGATTGAGCGACTCTAAGTATAGTAAATCATCGTACGCACGACGAATAATCAATTTGTCTTTATTGATTAACAAAGCTTTGGAGTTGTCGTAAAGGTATTTAGACAGAGCGTTTTTGCTGCTAGCCAATTGGTCTGAGTAATCCTCAAAAGGGAAAATCGCATCACGACCTTCTTGTTGTAATTTTAAGGGCAACAAGGGACGAATTTGCTCTTGACGGTAATTGAGTAGTACGTAGGTGTTGTATATTTTCTCTAGGTTTTGTGGATTGGCATCTTTAAACCAAATAGTAATGTCGCGCAAGTCACGTTCTTTGGCTTTAGCAAAAGCTTCTTCGAGTATGTAAACATAGTCTTGTTTGCCTTTGGCGTTTTTATTGCTACGTAATTGTTGCACTGCATTTTGAATAGCTGCGTCGTAGTCACCTGAGGTAAGCATTTCTCTTGTTTGACGGACGCTGCATGAAGTAATAATGAGTAGTAAAGCAATTAAAAAAGTAATTTTTTTCATGGATTAGATTTTGAACAAAAGTAGGGAAAAGAATTAGCTTTCCAGAAAGGTTTTTAGATCTTCATGGTCTTGATTTTAGTGTGTTTTTTTTGTTCAATACACTTTCAATTTGTGCTGAGTTAATCTCATACAGCGATTTCAAGATAAATATTGCAACTTCGTATACTTTGTTCCTTCGTTATGTACTTTGTGTTTCAGTTGATAGTAAACAATTAAAAATTTAGATTTCTTGGCTCACCATTGGCTTCTCTACCATCTAAAATTTGTTGCATCCATATTTTTCTGATACTTCTGTCTAGCGGTTTTTCTTGTTCTATTTCAAATCCCATTTTTAGGTTAAATAAATATTGTTCGTGTGCAATTTCAAGATGCTCAGCTAGCTTTCTGTTTCGGAATTTCACATATGCTTTGATGATTGCTTCCTTAAAATCGTAGTGAGAGTCGATGGGAATTGTTTCTTCTTGCTCCATCATATCTTGAAGTATAATATCAACATCGATACTATCTCGGTTTTCTGTTTTTTTATCTTCAAAGTAATTTTCGAACTTTAGTTGGGTTTCACGATCTTCAAAAGTAGTAAAAAAAAATCTCACATCTTTTTCTTCATGCCAACTTAGGCATGGACGATTGTCTATTACCCTTGGCTCAGCGTTTGCAATTGCTTCGCTATTTTTTTTATACTGAAAAGATCTGTAAAATTCTTCTTTTTCCCCACGAATATCGGGAAGTAATAATAGCGAACTATTACCTGTTATTAGGTTATGGTATTCATACCAATCGGGCATAATGCCGTAGTCTTCCTCTGTGCCTAAATATTCTGCTTTAATATCGTCATAATCTTGCGCAGTATAAGTATCAAACTCATAGTATTCCTCGCTTTGCATTAAAAAATTCTGATATTGTTTAATATCCTCTTTTGTGATGGGTTCTAGAAAAGGACATTTGAAAATAGTGCTACCCCAAACTTCAAAATCATAACAAATTTCGATTTCAGGTAATGTAATTTGCTCTGCACGCCAGAGACATTGCAGGTCAAATAGTTTTTTTTGTTGGATGTAGCTTAAATGCTCATGCGCTTTATTAATCCATCTGCTTCTTCGATCTTCTGCTTTTCGGCTATACATGTCGGCATATCTATGCGCAATAAATTTATACAGAATATATTTAGATACAAAAGACTCCACAGAGTGTGGTTGGAAACCTTCAAAATAACTTTGTACAGACTTGTTTTCAGCTAACTCTTTTCGCCAATGGATTTTTAATTCCTTTTCTTCGATAAGTTCTGTGATACCTTTTTCAACCTTGTCTTTAGTGTACTTGTCTAAAAACTGTTCTTCATTTTGATTTTCTTCCATAATCTAGTAGTTTTTATAAAAATAACTAAAATTAAAAAAAAGGCATATACATTTATATTAAATTAGTTTATAATTTTAAAAAAAATCATTTGTTATTCCCAGTTGAGAGGTGTTATTATACACTTTAGATTAAAATTTGTGCCTTTCCCAGCTTCGAGGCTAAAACAAATCACAGGTTTTACAATTAGGGAATAAGTTGTTTATTGTAAAAATGCCTTCAATTCCTCATAAGTACCAATCTTAACCGAAACTTTTTCTTTACCTAATACACTCTCTATTTGTTTTGGAATAGGCAGCTTCAAACCTAATAAAGGTTCAACAGTATCTAAAAATTTTATAGGATGAGCAGTTTCCAAAAATACTCCAACACTGTTGGGTTGCTTTTTCATTTCCTTTTTCAAACCAAGATAACCCACAGCACCATGAGGTTCGGCGATGTATTTTGTCTTAGTATAAATATCTTTCATCGCTATTTCGGTTTCCTTGTCAGTGAAACTATAGGAAGAGAAGTCCTTGTTAAATTCATTTAAATCATAGTGGTAAAGCTCTTGAATTCGGATAAAATTACTTGGATTACCAACGTCCATTGCATTGGAAATGGTTGCGATAGATGGTTTTGGATCATAATTTCCTTTTTCTAAAAAGCGAGGCACGGTATCATTAGCATTGGTTGAGGCAACAAAATGGACGATAGGCAAACCTAAACGTTTTGCCATAATACCAGCACAAATGTTTCCAAAGTTGCCACTAGGACAAGAAAGAATAATTGGTTTGTTTTGTTTCTTTAGTTGTTGGTACGCAAAGAAAATATAAAACATTTGTGGTAGCCAACGGGCTATGTTGATAGAGTTAGCCGAAGTTAAGTTTTTGTGTTTTAAAGTATCGTCCAAAAAAGCTTTCTTAACCATATCTTGACAATCGTCAAAAACCCCATCTACTTCTAATGCTTTTATATTTTGTCCCAATGTAGTAAGCTGACGCTCTTGTATTTCGCTCACTTTACCTGAAGGATATAATATGATAACTTCAACTCCTTTTACACCTAAAAATCCGCTAGCCACTGCGCCACCAGTATCACCAGAAGTAGCTACAAGAACGGTTACTTTTTTATCATCGTTACGATTAAAATAGCCTAAACAACGAGACATAAATCTAGCGCCAACATCTTTAAATGCCATAGTTGGACCGTGAAATAATTCTAACGAATAAACATTGTCTTCCACTGGCACACACGGAAAGTCAAAACATAGTGTATCGGCTATGATACGTTTCAGTTCCGTTTCTGGGATTTCATCGCCTACAAACTGTTTGATGGCTTCAAAAGCTATTTCCTTATGGGAAAGGTTTTCAATATTTTGAAAGAAAGAATCGGGTAGTGGTATAATGCTTTCTGGGAAATACAAACCTCTGTCGGGTGCTAAACCGAACACTACGGCTTCTTGAAAACTTACTTTTGGTGAATTGTTATTTAGACTAAAGTATTTCATTTTAAATTTCGATTTACAAAATACAAAGTACGATATACTTTTTACTTCGTATATCGTACTTTGTATAGCTTATATTTTTTTAACCCCTTCATCGTTCACTCTTGATACATGCATGTCAAAAGGAATTCCAGTATCTAAATAGTTACTACTCATGGCAAAAGCTACTTTCTCGGCAATCGCTTGCCCTTTGCATAAAGCAAAAATAGATGGTCCAGCTCCAGAAATTCCTGCACCCAAAGCACCAGCATTAAGTGCACTATTTTTCACTTCATCAAAGTTAGGAATTAATTTTTTACGTAATGGTTCGATAATTACATCTTGCAAAGAACGACCGATTAGTTCATAGTCTTTGGAATACAAACCTGCTATTAAACCGCCTAGATTTCCCCATTGAGTAATGGCATCTTTCAATGCAATTATTGGCGAAAGTATGGCTCGGGAGTCAGAGGTTTTCACTTCTATGTGAGGATGTAAAACTACAGCGTAAATTTCGCTTGGACTTTCAATTTTAATTACATCTAAAGGATTGTAACCACGAACAAGAGTAAATCCTCCCAAAATACAAGGCGCTACATTATCGGCATGTTCTGAACCACTGGCAATGGCTTCACCTTTCATGGCAAAATCAACCAACTCGTGACGAGTAAATGGTTTTCCTAAAAGTTCATTGATGCCAAAAACAGCACCAGCAGCACTGGCTGACGAACTTCCTATTCCGCTACCAGCTTTTATCTTTTTATGGATTTCGATTTCAAAACCACAGTCGGGTTTAGCAGCATTAAAAATTGCTAAAGCTGCAACACCAGCAACGTTTTTATCGGTTTCCAATGGCAAATCGGCACCTGTTATTTTGGTTATTCTGATGCCTTTGTCTGCTACTTTTCGAATTATCATTTCGTCACCAATACCTTCGAGACATAAACCCATAACGTCAAATCCGCAATTGAGATTGGCGATAGTAGCAGGGCAGAATATTTTGATTTCAGTCATTTTTTAGGTTTAAAGGTTTAAAAGTTTAAGCGTTTAAGGTTGTTAAACCATTTTAAACGATATTAAACTTTTCAAACAATAAATTATACATTTCCAATTCTAATTACATCTGCAAAAATACCCGATGCGGTAACAGCAGCACCAGCACCAGCACCTTTTATTAATAAAGGTTGGTCTACATATCTATCGGTATAAAACTGTACAATATTATCTTTTCCTTCTAGATTGTAAAACGGACTATCCGATGGTATGAACTGCAAACCAACACTTGCTTTTCCGTTTTCAAAAGACGCGACAAATTTCAATCGGCTGTTTTTGGCTTTAGCTTCAGCTAATAAATTATCAAAGTGAGCAGCGTGTTTGATTAATGATTTGAAGAAATCATCATTATTGGTAGTTTCCATACATTCTTTTGGTAAGAATGAATTGTTGACAATGTCTTCCATTTCCATTTTGTAGCCACTTTCGCGAATTAGGATTAGTATCTTTCTGGCTACATCCACACCACTTAAATCTATCTTTGGGTCAGGTTCAGTAAATCCTTGAATACCTGCTTCTTTTACCACATCATGGAAGTTATATGTTTCGCTAAAATTATTAAAGATAAAGTTCAAACTTCCTGATAATACGGCATTAATTCTATTCACTTTATCACCTGAAGCAATCAAGTGTTTTAACGTATCGATGATAGGCAAACCTGCGCCAACATTGGTTTCAAATAGGAAAGGAGCGTTGTATTTACGGGATAAATTTTTAAGGTTTTTATAATTGTCATATTCCGACGAACAAGCGATTTTGTTACAAGTCACTACGGCAATACTCTCTTTTAGAAACTTATCGTAAATGTTGGCAATATCATAGTTAGCAGTAATGTCAACAAAAATACTGTTGCGTAGATTTAGGTCTTTTGCTCTAGCAATAAAATTATCCACATTCGCTGTTTCGCCTTGGTCAACAGTAGTTTTCCAGTCTTTTAAATAAATTCCTTCTTCGTCAAAAACCATCTTACGAGAGTTGGACAATGCTATGACACGAAGGTTAATTTTAAGGTTTTCTTTTAGGAACTTTTTCTGTTGACTGATTTGGTCAATGAATTTTTCGCCCACATTTCCAATACCCATTACAAATAGGTTTAACTGTTTGGTGTTGTCTTCAAAGAAACGTTCGTGTAGCGTGTTTAGTGCTTTTTTGACGTCTTTTTCATTAACAACGACAGATATATTTCTTTCGGAAGCACCTTGTGCAATGGCGCGAATGTTAACATTGTTTTTTCCTAAAGTGCTAAACATTTTTCCGCTAATGCCTTGGTGATTTTTCATGCTTTCACCTACAAGGGCAACGATACATAAATCTTTCTCAACAATGCATTCATCGATTTTATTTTGAGCTATTTCTAATTCAAACGCTTTGTCTATGGCTGTTTTGGCTTTATCAGCATCGGCATTTAAAATACCAATACAAATGGAATGTTCCGATGATGCTTGAGTGATGAAAATGACATTGATAGATTCGTTAGACAACACTTCAAATAACCGTTTGGAAGAACCCGCAACACCTATCATTCCTGATCCTTCAAGTGTAAGCAAAGCAATATTGTCGATATGTGAAATTCCTTTGATAGGATTATTGGTCGCTGCAGGATGGTTAGAAATTAGCGTTCCATAAACTTCTGGTTCGAAAGTATTTTTGATGAAAATAGGAATGCTATCGTTCAATACTGGTTGGATTGTTGGCGGATATAATACTTTGGCACCAAAATGAGACAATTCCATTGCTTCCTGATAGGAAATGGTTTCTATAGGTTGGGCTTGTTTTACAATTTTTGGATTGGAGGTGAACATTCCGTTGACATCGGTCCAAATTTCTAATACTTCAGCTTTTACTGCTGCTGCAATAATGGCTGCAGTATAATCAGAACCACCGCGACCAAGTGTTGTAGTATTTCCATCAACCGAAGAGGCAATAAATCCGGGAAAAAGTACTACTTGGAAATCATTGTTTTTAAAGTAATCGGAAATCAAGGTATTGGTGATGTCAAAATCCACATTGGCTTTTCCAAAGTTGGAGTTGGTTTTAATAACTTCACGACTGTCTTTAAAAGAGGAATTGCTTACTTTTTGTTTGAGGGCAACGGCAATAATTTGAGAAGATAACAATTCTCCAAATCCTGCGACGATATCAGCAGTTCTATTGGATAATTCACCTAAAAGATAACAACCATCTAATAAAGTTTTTAAGAGATTTATTTCGTGGTTAATCGTGTTAATAATATCACTTTGTTCGCTCAATGGGATTAATTCATCAATAGCGTCTTTGTGTTTTTTTTCAATTTGACTAACGATATCTTTATAACTTTTATCTTTTACCGATGCCGTTTTTCCTGCTAATATCAGCAAATCAGTTACGCCACTAAAGGCAGAAACGACAACAGCTAGTTTTTTTTCTTTACTTTTATTGTAAACAATATCGATTGTTTTTGAAATATTTTGGGCATTGGCTACAGAAGTTCCGCCAAATTTTAATACTATCATTATTCTATTTTTTAGGAAAATATAAAGTCATTATTTTTTTTCTCTCGTCATGGAAAGAATCTGTAATTGGATTATATGATATGATTATACCCCAAAAGGGGTTGTAGTTGTTGTGGTAGCAACAGTAGTTGCAACTAAGGTTTTAGTTGTTGATGCTAGAGAGAATATGTCTTTTGTACGCCACATGATTTTCAAAAATACTACTTTTTGTGGATTAAAAAAGAGTTGCTGCTATTTTTATGAATATCGCAGTATTATTAAAATGAGTAAATAAATGTTAATATTTTAATTATGTTATGGTTTTTTTATTATCAAATTCTCAATAAATAGTAGTTACAAAACTTGTGTATTAACTATTGTTTATGGAATTTTGAAAACAATTTATTAATTACCAATGGAACATTCGCATTATATTACCACTGAAGTATTGAGCTTAGAGACTCTACAAGAAATTATTTCTCACAATAAAACCCTTTTTCTATCAGAAGAAGTCAAAATAAATATCGAAAAGTGCCGAGACTATTTAGATACTAAAATGGCATCGAACGATAAACCAATTTATGGTATAAACACGGGATTTGGTTCGTTATGTAATGTGAAAATATCCAATGAAAATTTATCACGATTACAAGAAAATTTGGTGAAATCACATGCTTGTGGCACTGGAGATGAAGTGCCTGCTGCAATTGTAAAATTAATGTTGTTGTTAAAAATACAATCGTTAAGTTATGGACATTCTGGTGTGCAATTACAAACGGTGGAACGTTTGATTGATTTTTATAATAATGATATTCTTCCTGTAATTTATACTCAAGGTTCACTAGGCGCGAGTGGCGATTTGGCGCCGTTAGCCCATTTATCATTACCATTATTAGGCGAAGGCGAAGTGTATTTTGAAGGTAAAAAAGTTCAGTCTTCAGCAATTTTAGAACACTTCAATTGGCAACCTATTGTCTTGCAATCCAAAGAAGGATTGGCGTTGTTGAACGGAACACAATTTATGAGTGCCTATGGCTGTTACATCGTGTTGAAAGCTATGAAATATTCTTATTTAGCCGATTTGATTTCGGCTATTTCTTTAGAAGGTTTTGATGGTCGAATAGAACCATTTAATGAATTAATTCATAACATTCGACCACATAAAGGTCAGATTCTAACGGCTAAACGAATGAATGAACTATTGGAAGGAAGCCAAATAATTACGCAAGAAAAACAACATGTTCAAGATCCATATTCTTTTCGTTGCATTCCGCAAGTGCATGGCGCTTCGAAAGATGCGATAGAATATGCCAAGAAAGTTTTTAAAACCGAAATCAATTCGGTTACTGATAATCCTAATGTTTTTATTGGTGAAGATGTAATTATTTCTGGTGGTAATTTTCATGGACAACCATTAGCATTAGCTCTAGATTTCCTAGCGATTGCTTTATCAGAATTAGGAAGTATTTCTGAAAGAAGAACCTATCAATTGATATCGGGTTTGAGAGGTTTGCCCGCTTTTTTAATTGACAATCCAGGATTGAATTCTGGTTTTATGATTCCTCAATATACGGCGGCAAGTATTGCCAGTCAGAACAAACAATTGGCTACTCCAGCAAGTGTTGACAGTATTGTATCGAGTAATGGACAAGAAGATCACGTATCGATGGGAGCAAACGCTGCAACGAAGTGTTTGAAAATTATGGAAAACTTGGAGCGCATTCTAGCTATCGAATTGATGAATGCTTCACAAGCTATTGAATTTAGAAGACCATTACAATCGAGTGAATTTATAGAACTATTTTTGAAATCGTATAGAGAAGATGTGCCATTGGTGCATGAAGATAGAATTCTGCATTATGATATTGAGAATTCTGTGGCGTTTTTGAATAGTTTTTTGATTGAGTTGGAGGATTAGATAGCTAATTTTGCCACTTGATTAAATGAAAAAGAAGAGATTTCAGTTTGATTTTTGGCATGTTCAATAGTTAATGAAACAACCTTACCGTCAGTATCTAATTCGATTATAGTATTTTCATTAATATCCTTATTTTCAACAATTTTATTATCATTGAAATAAACTAACAAGGTATCTGTGTCCTCAAAAAAAGTAATTTTCATAGTTTTAAATTTTAAAATTTCTATCGAAAAATGCGTTGTGAATGGTTATTTTATCTTCTAAAATAATAATTCTTAAATATTTTTGCACTTCCTCTATATAAGCCCAACGTTTTATTCTGCCATCTGTTTGAATTTCTTCAAAAATAGGATTGTTAAAAACATATTCAATCCATTTTAATTCAATATCTTTTCTATCTTCTCTTTCACGAGTAGCCAAAAAAATATTGAGTGTATTTCATTTTATAGGTTTAAAAGCTTCAATTCAAAATTAGTCAATTTTATTTGTAAATTCAAAACTATATTGTTTTGATTGAGTTGTGTGAGTAAAATTTTTTAAAAACAAAAGCATCTTTATATTTTAGATAAAAATTCATCCCATTTTTTGAATGGAATTTCATAAGAAGTTTGGTAGCTTTTATCAAAAAAAAGTATTTTATTTTTGAAGGATATATTATCTACATTATATGTTTGAAGCTCTTGGTTATTTTTATAGAAAGTTACTGTATAGTTCGTTTTATAACAACAACAATATCCTCCGTTTTTGACATTGTCAAAAAGTGAATTAAATTCAAATATTTCATTCCTATCTTTAATTGTATTTTGCCAAACCATATTTGATAAATTTTCTAAAACAGCAGGTTTGTCCAGTTTGTAATGTTTAATGATTATTTTATCAGTATAACTTCTTGTTTTCTTGAAATTATCGGTTTTTTTAAATTCATTGATTACTACTTGTTTCTTATTAGATATAATGTCTTTTTTCTCAATATCGTTCGAAAAATTAATTAAACTCAACAATCCCAATATTGCAGGAACACTTTGTACAAAAAATATTCTTTTAGAAACTGTAATTGTGCCATAAATCCCAGCAACTAAAACACAGGATAAAAAGAAGATAGCCACGTTTTTACTCCATGTAAGATCTGTTATAAATAAAGACCAAAGCAATCCCACAGCTAGAAATCCGTTATACAATCCTTGATTGGCAGCCATGACTTTTGTCTTTTCAAACATATCTGTGGGAATAGTTTTAAAAACTTTACGTCCGCGAGTAGTCCAAGCAAACATTTCGAGCCAAAATATATAAATATGTATAACGGCAATAAACCCTATTATAATTTGAGAAAAAACATTCATTATTTATTGTTTTCGTTAATAATTTTTTCAATTCTCTTGTCGGGAATAATCCATAACAAAGCAATTGCCAAATAGATAAATCCAGAAATCCAAGGATAATAAAATGAAAAGGCAATCCCAATTATATACCCAATTACAGACAGTTTTCCTTTAACATCTTTTTGAACGGCTTTATACAACAGGTGATTTTTTCCATGTTTAACAATTATTTGATGTTGTAAAATAGCATAACTAATGCCACAACAACATAGATTTATCCCGTAAAGAAACATGGAAATACTGTCGAAATTAAATTTTCCTACTGCCAATGTACAAAATGGAATGAGTGAAAGCCAAAACAATAAATTTAAATTTGCCCACAAAATTTTTCCGTTTACATGTGTAACTGTATGAATTAAATGGTGATGGTTGTTCCAATAAATACCAATGTATAAAAAGCTTAAAACATAACTTTCAAATACTGGAAAAAGCGACCATAATGTTTCGCTATTAAGTTCGTTAGGCATTTGTAAGCCCAAAACCATTATTGTAATAATAATAGCTAAAACACCATCACTAAATGCTTCTAACCGATTTTTATTCATCTTGTTTTAATTTGAAATTCTTTTCAATGGCTTTAATCATTTCACCAGCAATGTCTTTATTGGTTGCACCTTCAATTCCTTCTAATCCCGGAGATGAATTAACTTCTAGTAAAAGCGGTCCTTTTGATGAGCGAATTATATCAACTCCAGCCACTTTTAAATCCATTGCTTTTGCCGCTTTAATGGCAATTCGTTTTTCATCGGCAGTAGGTTTAATAACAGATGCTGTTCCGCCCATGTGAATATTGGCTCTAAATTCACCTGCCGCGGCTTCACGTTGAATGGCAGCGACTACTTTTCCATCAACTACAAAAAGGCGTAAATCTTTTCCATTGGCTTCCTTTATAAATTCTTGCACCAAAATATTAGCATTCAAACTTTTAAAGGCGTTGATTACTGATTCGGCTGCTTTTTTTGTTTCAGCTAAAACAACTCCTTTTCCTTGAGTGCCTTCTAAAAGTTTTACAATCAAGGGCGAACCACCAACCATTTTTATCAAATCATCTGTATCCAATGGCGAATTGGCAAATCCTGTGGTAGGAATATCAACACCATGATGCAAAAGTAATTGTAACGAAAAAAGTTTGTCACGCGATTGCGTAATAGCTGCGGCAGAGTTCAAACAATAGACTTTCATCGCTTCAAATTGTCGTGTTAACGCACAACCATAAAACGTAATACTTGGACGAATTCTAGGGATAATTGCATCAAAATTATCTAGAATTTTTCCGCCGCGATAATGAATTTCGGGTTTGTCAGCGTCGAGCTTCATGTAACATTCTTTGATGTTCAAAAAATGCATTTCGTGTCCGCGCATTTCTCCAGCTTCCATGATACGCTTATTACTGTATAATTCAGGATTACTAGCTAAAAGACCAATGCGAAGTCCAGATTTGTTTACTATTGCATTAATGTATAAACTCTTTAAACTTTCGCTTGTGGTTTGTCCTAGTAGGTATTTTTGTTCTGGGTCTACTAAAATTCTGCCACTCATGGCTTCACGACCTAAAAGCATTCTAAATCCCATTGAGTCTCGATTGGTTAATGTCATTTCAATTTCCCAACTTTCAATTCCAATTTTTAAAGTGGTTTGAATAACATAGCGTTGTTCACGAAATCCACTTGAGCTTTTGACAATGCGTTTGTCAATTAATCGTGCTTGACAATGAATTACTGTTTTCAAATTATTTTGAATGGGATTGATATCAAATTTCACCCAGTTTTCATCATCTTTGATAAAAGGTGCAATGTTGATTGCATGCAGTGCTGATGTTTTTGCACCTGAGTCTACTCTTGCTTTTATAGCGGGAATTCCGAGTTCAGGAAAAGAACACCATTCTTCTGAACCTAATATGATTTTGTTTTGTGGCATTTTTAAAAAAATTAAACCATTAAGAACTTAAGTTTCATTAAGTAATAATACTTAATTTTTCTTAATCTCTTAATGGTTTTAAATTAATTGGTAAACTATTTTACTTTGTAGGCTTTTCTGCTTTTTGAATTTTTACCGTCAACTCTTGCGCGGTTTCGTCCAAATCCATAAATATTTCGTCACCCGATGCAATTTTAGAAGTAATAATTTCTTCTGCTAGTGCATCTTCTACATATTTTTGAATAGCTCTTTTCAATGGTCGAGCGCCAAATTGTTTATCAAAACCTTTGTCTGCAATAAATGCTTTGGCAGTGTCAGATAGATTAAGTTTATATCCCAACTCTTCTATTCGGCCATAAAGTTTTTTCAACTCGATTTCAATGATTAAATCGATATCGTGTTTTTCTAATGGATTGAAAACAATTACGTCGTCAATTCTGTTCAAGAATTCTGGTGCAAATGTTTTCTTCAAAGCATTTTCGACTACACTTTTTGAGTGATCATCGGCTTGTGCTACTTTTGCCGCCGTTCCAAAACCAACGCCTTGTCCAAAATCTTTTAATTGACGTGCACCAACATTGGAAGTCATGATGATAATAGTGTTTTTGAAATCTATTTTTCTTCCTAAACTATCGGTTAAATAACCATCATCTAAAACTTGAAGCATCATGTTGAAAACATCGGGATGCGCTTTTTCAATTTCATCTAAAAGTACAACACAGTAAGGTTTTCTTCTTACTTTTTCGGTCAGTTGTCCACCTTCTTCATAACCCACATAACCTGGAGGTGCACCAATTAGTCTTGAAATTGCAAATTTCTCCATGTATTCACTCATGTCAATTCTGATTAAAGCATCTTCGGAGTCAAATAATTCTTTTGCCAAAACTTTTGCCAATTGCGTTTTTCCAACTCCTGTTTGACCTAAGAAAATAAAGGAACCAATAGGTCGATTTGGATCTTTTAGCCCAGCACGATTACGCTGAATAGAACGAGAAATTTTTAAAACCGCTTCGTTCTGTCCGATAACTTTACCTTTTATAAGTTCAGGTAGATGTGCTAATTTGTTGCTTTCGGTTTGCGCAATTCTGTTTACAGGAATTCCTGTCATCATGGAGACAACGTCAGCCACATTATCTTCGGTAACTTTTATTCGATTACTTTTAGAGTCTTCTTCCCACTGTTCTTGAGCGATAGCTAGGTCTTTTTCTAATCGTTTTTCATCATCGCGTAACTTTGCTGCTTCTTCATATTTCTGTTTTTTGACTACAGAATTTTTAAGTTCTCTAACCTCTTCCAATTGACGTTCTAAATCTAAAATTTGCTTCGGTACATCAATATTGGTAATATGAACCCTTGAACCTGCTTCGTCCATAGCATCAATAGCTTTATCAGGAAGAAATCGTTCCGACATGTATCTGTTGGTCAGTTTAACACAAGCTTCAATGGCTTCGTCAGTATAAATTACGTTATGGTGATCTTCGTATTTATTTTTAACATTATTTAGAATAGTAATAGTTTCCTCAACCGATGTTGGCTCTACAATTACTTTTTGAAAACGTCTTTCCAATGCACCGTCTTTTTCAATATACTGTCTATATTCATCAAGCGTTGTTGCACCAATACATTGTATTTCACCTCTTGCTAAAGCAGGTTTAAACATATTTGAGGCATCAAGCGAACCCGTTGCACCACCAGCACCAACTATAGTGTGAATTTCGTCAATGAAAAGAATAATGTCATCATTTTTCTCCAACTCATTCATTACTGCTTTCATTCGTTCTTCAAACTGTCCACGATATTTTGTTCCGGCAACGAGAGAAGCTAAATCCAATGTAACTACTCTTTTATTAAATAGAATTCGCGACACTTTCTTTTGAATAATTCGCAAAGCTAGACCTTCGGCAATGGCAGATTTTCCAACTCCAGGTTCACCAATTAATAATGGATTATTTTTCTTTCTACGACTTAAAATTTGAGAAACACGTTCTATTTCTTTTTCACGACCTACAACAGGATCTAGTTTTCCCTCTTCGGCCATTTCTGTTAAATCGCGACCAAAATTATCCAAAACAGGAGTTTTCGACTTTTTATTGGTTTTATTCGCAGGATTGTTAAAACTTCCTTCTTTTAAACTGTCATCTTGACCTGAGTCGTCATTATACGATTCATTTCGAGGCAGATTGTCTGTAAAATCTTCTTCGCTGGGTGTCATATTTATATATTGTTCTTTAACTACGTTATAGTCTATTTTTAGACGATGCAGTAGTTTGGTTGTTGGATCATTTTCATTTCTTAAGATACATAATAGCAGGTGCGCGGTACTTATAGAATTCGCTTGAAATACTTTTGCCTCTAAAAAAGTGGTTTTTAAAGCACGCTCTGCTTGACGAGTTAAATGTAAATTTTTCTTTTCATTGCTAATTTCGACATTTGGATTTGCCGGACTTAAAATCTCTACTTTTTTTCTTAAATGATCTAAGTCAACAGATAAATTGTTTAAAATAGCAATTGCTTTACCATTTCCATCTCTCAATATGCCAAGCATAAGATGTTCTGTACCAATAAAATCGTGTCCTAAACGCAAGGCCTCTTCTTTACTGTATGTAATTACATCTTTAACTCTCGGTGAAAAATTATCATCCATATAAATAATATTGGTAATGTAAATTTAATTATAATCCATAAAATTAGCAAAAATCATTCCGTCTCAAAGTACTGTCAGCTAATAGACAAAAAAAAGTCAATAATATTGTCATTGATGCAACATATTTATTAACCAAATAACAACCCTGATTTGTTAATAAATCGTTTAAATTTGCAATTAAAAAACAAATATAATTTTTCTAAATAGTCTATATTAGCACGTTTTGAACTTTAACTAATTTTTATAAATAATTTATACCACTATGGCTGACGGAGAAAAGTTAATTCCGATAAATATTGAAGATGAAATGAAATCAGCTTACATCGATTATTCGATGTCTGTAATTGTCTCAAGAGCATTACCTGATGTGCGTGATGGTTTAAAACCAGTGCACCGAAGAGTATTGTATGGAATGTATGATTTAGGCGTTTTTTCAAATAGAGCTCATAAAAAATCCGCGAGAATTGTTGGAGAAGTTTTAGGTAAATATCACCCGCATGGTGATACATCAGTGTACGATGCTATGGTTCGTATGGCTCAAGAATGGAGTTTGCGCTATTTGTTAATTGACGGTCAAGGTAATTTTGGTTCAGTTGATGGCGATAGTCCAGCTGCAATGCGTTATACAGAAGCTAGAATGAAAAAAATGTCAGAAGACATTATGGCAGATATTGACAAGGAAACTGTTGATTTTCAATTGAATTTTGACGACACTTTGTATGAGCCTAAGGTAATGCCAACAAGAGTTCCTAATTTGTTGATAAATGGCGCATCGGGAATTGCGGTTGGAATGGCGACAAACATGGCACCTCATAACTTAACAGAAGTTATAGACGGAACTTTGGCTTATATTGACAATAATGATATTGAAATTGATGAGTTAATCACACATATAAAAGCACCCGATTTTCCAACTGGAGGAATTATTTATGGAATGGAAGGCGTGCGTGAAGCATTTAAGACGGGTAGAGGACGAATTGTTATTCGTGCCAAAATTAGTTTTGAAGAGTCAAATGGAAAAGATGCTATCATAGTTTCAGAAATTCCATATCAGGTGAATAAGGCAGACATGATCAAGAAAACTGCCGATTTGATTAATGAAAAAAAGATAGAAGGAATATCAAATATCCGGGACGAGTCTGACAGAAACGGAATGCGTATCGTTTATGAATTAAAACGTGACGCGGTTCCAAATGTAGTTTTAAATACGCTTTATAAATTTACACAATTACAATCTTCTTTCAGTGTCAATAATATTGCGTTAGTCAATGGAAGACCGCAAATGTTAAACGTGAAAGATTTAATTCATTATTTTGTGGAACATCGCCATGATGTTGTTATTAGAAGAACACAATTTGAATTAAGAAAAGCAGAAGAAAGAGCTCATATTTTAGAGGGTTTAATCATTGCATCTGATAATATCGATGAAGTTATTGCCTTAATTCGTTCTTCAAAAGATGGAGATGAAGCAAGGTCAAAATTAATTGAACGTTTTACATTGTCTGAAATTCAAGCGAGAGCGATAGTTGAAATGCGTCTTCGTCAGCTAACTGGTCTTGAGCAAGATAAGTTGAGAGCTGAATATGAAGAAATAATGAAATTAATTCAGCACTTGAAAGATTTGTTGTCAAGCAAAGAATTAAGAATGCAGTTGATTAAAGAAGAATTGATTGAAATCAGAGATAAGTATGGAGACGAGCGTCGTTCTATAATTGAATACTCTGGTGGCGATGTTAGTATAGAAGATTTGATTGCCGATGAAAATGTAGTAATTACTATTTCGCATGCAGGTTATATTAAACGAACAAATCTTTCAGAATATAAAACACAAAATAGAGGAGGAGTTGGTCAAAAAAGTGCGGGAACAAGAGATCAAGATTTCTTAGAGCATTTATTTGTTGCCACTAATCACCAATATTTATTATTCTTTACCCAAAAAGGAAAATGTTTCTGGATGCGAGTTTATGAAATCCCAGAAGGAAGCAAAACTAGTAAAGGTCGCGCTATTCAAAACCTAATCAATATTGAAAGTGATGATAAAGTAAAAGCTTTCATTTGCACACAAGATTTGAAAGATGAAGAATACATTAATAGTCAATACGTCATCATGGCGACCAAACAAGGTCAAGTAAAGAAAACGCCATTGGAACAATATTCCCGTCCGCGTCAAAATGGTATCAACGCCATAACTATTAGAGAAGACGATGAATTGATGGAAGCTAAATTAACCAATGGTGAAAGTCAGGTGTTGATTGCTGTTAAATCTGGAAAATTAGTTCGTTTTGAAGAAGAGAAAACCCGTCCAATGGGAAGAACAGCCTCGGGAGTTCGTGGAATTACTCTTGCTGATGACAGAGACGAAGTAATTGGTATGGTTTCTGTAAACAAAGATGATATCAACGATACCCAACTTTTAGTAGTTACTGAAAACGGTTATGGTAAACGAACTAAACTAGTAGATGAAGATGGTGAAGATGTTTATCGTATTACAAACCGCGGTGGAAAAGGAGTGAAAACTTTGAACATTACTGAGAAAACAGGTGCTTTGATTTCAATTAATGCCGTGACAGATGAAGATGATTTAATGATTATAAATAAATCAGGATTGACAATCAGAATGGAAGTTTCAGATTTGAGAGTTATGGGAAGAGCTACTCAAGGTGTTCGATTAATTAATATTAAAGGAAGTGACTCTATTGCAGCTGTAACCAAAGTTATGAAAGAAGATGCTGTGGAAAGTGACGAAGTTGTAGGCGACGATTTAGCAGATTCTAGTGAGTTTGAAGCTTCTGACGATAATATTGAACCTAATGAATAATTTAAATATACAACCACATGAAAATTAAACACATTTTATTGACAACGGCAATACTAGTTTCTTTTTCTTCTTTTGCTCAAAAAGAGGAGCTGAAAGCATTGAAGAAAATCTATGCAAAAGACGCACCAAAACCAGCAGATGTTCAAGAATATCGGGCAAATCTAACTAAGCTAGAAGGTTTAGCTACTGAAGAAATTGACAAAGTTGCTTTAGTATATTACAAATCAGTGTTTCCAATAGTTGAGATTGCAGCATTGGGACAAACAGCTACACCAGCGCAAAAAGCCCAAATCATGACAACAAAAACAATTGTTGAAGTACAAAAGGGTTTGATTGAAACCTTAGAATATGAAAAGAAGACTGGAAAAAAAATATACACTGATGATATTAATGCTAAGATTACAATTCTCAAGCCCGAGTTAATTGGTGCAGCGGTTAGATTAGGTGAAGCAAAAAAATTTAATGAATCTTCGGATGTTCTTTATTCAATTTATTTATTGGACAAAAAAGATCAAGATAAATTATTATACGCTGCAAGTTATGCATTCACATCAATGGAGTATGACAAAGCACTTCAGTACTACACCGAGTTGAAAAATTCGAATTACACTGGAGAGACTACTTTATTTTGGGCTACAAATAAAGCATCAAAATCAGAGGAAACTTTTCCAACCAAAGTGCAACGTGATTTGTTTGTTAAATCAGGAACCCACGAAAAACCAAGAGATGAAAAATTGCCTTCTCAACGTGGAGAAATTTATAAGAACATTGCGCTAATATTAATTGACAAAGGAAGAATTGAGGAAGCAAAAACTGCTGTTATTGATGCTAAAAAAGCAAATCCTGACGACAAATCACTTCTCATGACAGAAGCTAATTTGTATTTAAAATTAAATGATATGGAAACGTATTCGCGTTTAGTTGGTGAAGTATTGCAAAATGATCCAAACAATGCGGAGTTAGTTTTCAATCTAGGTGTTATTAGTTCTAATTCAAACAAATTAGAAGAGGCGGAGAAATATTACAAGAAAGCATTAGAAATTAATCCAAATTATTTTGATGCTAATTTGAATTTAGCTGAGCTAAAACTTAGAACAGATGAAAAATTTGTGACAGAGATGAACAAGCTTGGTACATCCGAAAAAGATAATAAACGTTATGAGGTTTTAAAATCAGAAAGAGATAAGAATTTTAAATCTATTTTGCCCTATTTAGAAAAAGCTGTGGATTTACAACCTGATAACGATTCTGCTAAAAAAACATTACTAAGCGTTTATGGTGCTTTGGAAATGACTGATAAAATTAAAGCTTTAAAAGCAAAACAATAAAACTCAAATTGCTAGTAACAAAAATCCCGAAATTTTAATTTCGGGATTTTTTTTGTTTTACAAATGAATAACTTCACCATAAGCATCGGCAACCGCTTCCATCACCGCTTCACTCATTGTGGGATGAGGATGAATTGCTTTTAATATTTCATGTCCGGTAGTTTCCAATTTTCTTGCTACAACAGCCTCGGCAATCATATCAGTCACACCTGCTCCAATCATGTGACAACCTAGCCATTCGCCATATTTTGCATCAAAAATAACTTTTACAAATCCGTCTTTGGTTCCAGCAGCACTTGCTTTTCCTGATGCGGAAAAAGGGAATTTGCCAATCTTTAATTCATATCCTTTTTCTCTAGCCTGTTTTTCAGTTAAACCTACAGATGCAATTTCAGGTGTTGCATAAGTACAACCGGGTACATTTCCATAATCAATTGGTTCTACATGCATTCCCGCAATTTTTTCTACACAATTAATGCCTTCTGCCGATGCAACATGCGCTAACGCTTGTCCTGGAGTTATATCACCAATGGCATAATAACCAGGAACATTAGTTTGGCAAAATCCATCAACTAGAATTTTGTCTTTATCAGTTTTGATACCAACTTCTTCTAGTCCTATATTTTCGATATTTGTTTTTATACCAACAGCTGAAAGTAAAATATCGGCCTCTAAAATCTCTTCACCTTTAGCTGTTTTTACAAACGCTTTTACACCTTTTCCTGTCGTATCAATTCGTTCTACTGATGATGAAGTCATAATTTTTACTCCCGCTTTTTTCATGGAACGTTCCATTTGTTTGGAGATATCTTCATCTTCAACAGGAACAATATTGGGCATAAATTCTACAATCGTAACATCAGTTCCCATTGTATTATAAAAATGTGCAAATTCAACACCAATGGCACCGGAACCTACAATAATCATCGATTTTGGTTGAGCAGGTAAAGTCATTGCTTGTCTGTAACCAATAACTTTTACACCATCTTGAGGAAGATTTGGTAACTCACGAGAACGTGCACCAGTAGCAATAATGATGTGATCTGCTGAATATTCGGTAACTTTTTTAGAAGAGTCAGTAACATCAACTTTTTTTCCTAGTTTTAATTTTCCAAAACCATCAATGACATCGATTTTATTTTTTTTCATTAGGAATTGAACTCCTTTACTCATACCGTCAGCCACATCTCTTGAGCGTTTTACAACGGCAGAAAAATCTTTATCAAAAGACGAAACCGTTAAGCCATAATCAGAGGCATGTTTTAAATAATCAAAAACTTGTGCCGATTTTAGTAATGCTTTTGTGGGAATACAACCCCAATTTAAACAAACACCTCCAAGGTTTTCTTTCTCGATTATGGCTACTTTAAAACCCAATTGTGAGCTTCGAATGGCAGCAACATAACCGCCTGGACCACTTCCTAAAACAATAATATCGTATTTCATTTTTATAGTCTGTATTATCAAAATTAATTTCAGTTTGTAAAATTAAATAATAATATTAAGAAATATCTAATTTCTTTAATTGATTGTACCTAACGTTTAAAAATATCTCTAAATTGATACAATAATCGTTCTATCAATCTCAAATCTTCCGTTACAATATCAGCTGTTCCGCTCATTTCTTGTTGGAAAACAATTTGTTTTTTATACGAAGTTTCTAAACTATTTGGCAATGAAACATTAATCAATAAATTACCCTCTTTGTCAGGAGTTAAGGAAATCGCTTGTATGACGCCTTTGATAATTCCAAATTCTCTATCAGGATAATTTGCCAATCGAATATTTACCGTTTGCCCAACTTTTATTTTACCCGAATTTTGTGCAGGAGCTTTTACTTTACCAATATAACCGCTTTGATTGGTTGGAATTATAGCAAACACATTATCTCCAGCATTTACTGTTTGATTTTCTGCCCAAAGTTGTAAAAAACTAACTTTTCCATCAATAGAAGAGCGTAAAAAAATAGTTCAATTCCCAATCTTTAATCGCTTTTTTAAGTTGGTAAAAAGATTGAATTACGTTACGTTCCAAGTTTACATTTTCTTTACTTTCGTTTATTTGAGTAGTTTTACTGTTTTTCTTAAGCTCGTTTAATGACGATTTTAAACTAGAAATAGTACTCAAAACTCCTTTGTAATTTTTTTGCGATTGTAAATATATTAATCGTTGTTTTTCAATTTCTTGGGTAGCAATAATTCCTTTTTTGTACAAAGTTTCGTATCGGTCCAAATCACTTTTCTGCAAAATTAATTCTTTGTCATTGATGCTTTTTTGAGCTTCCAACAAACTCAAACGCTCTTTCAATTGAATGGCTTCATAGCTTTGAGCATTGTCTTCTACTTGGTAAGGTTGCAGTTTTGAGTTCAACTCATCGGCTATACTTTCTTTTTGAAAGACAGCAAAATAGCTTTCAATCTCTCCCAATTGAGCCGATTTTAATTTATCAAACGGAAATTTATTTTTGTCAATATTTAGAGTGTCAATAATACTTTTCAACAAGAACACATCTTGATAGTTTGCAGAATTTTCGATAACCGCAAGCGGAGTGTTTTTAGCAACATTCATTCTATCTTTTACCAAAATCACTTCCAATTTTCCTGAACTTCTTGCTACTAATTTTTCGGGTGGAATATTGGTGGTAATTACGATTTGAGTTGTAATTATATCTGGATATTTTATAAACCATGAAATTAAAAGTAAGACAATTATGAAACTAAATAATATGGTATTACCCCATCTTAAAATAGTTTTTGGAGGGTCAGAAAGTACATCTCTAACTTCTTCACTATATATTTTTAAACCATCATTCAGTTCTTCCATCTTTAATTTCCTAATTCTAATTGATTTTTAACCAATTCATAGTATTTTCCTCGTAGTTTTGTTAATTCTTTATGATTTCCTTGTTCTACAATTTCTCCATTTTCAAGTACAATAATATTGTCTGCATTTTTAACAGTGCTTAATCTATGAGCAACAATTATTGCAGTTTTTCCAGTAATAAAACTGTTCAAATTCTCCATTATCACTTTTTCATTATTGGCATCTAATGCACTGGTGGCTTCATCAAAAAATAAGTAAAAAGGATCTTTATAAACTGCTCTTGCAATCATAATTCTTTGTTCTTGACCACCGCTTAATCTAATTCCAGATGTTCCTAACTCTGTATTATACTTGTTGGGTAGTTTTTGAATAAAATCATCCATATTGGCCACAAAAGCAGCTTTATTTAGTTTCTCTTTGTCAATCATTTCATTTTGTTCAGACTCTGATATATTATATAGGCTATAAATTAAAATGTAATAATAATATAATATAAAAAAGGTTGAAAAGCCGTTTAAAATCAACTAATTAGGACTAAAAAAGTCCTTTTTTTGTTTAAATTAAAATGTGCCAATAACTACCATTAACTGCAATTTAATTACTCTTTAATTGTCGTTTAAATTCCGTACAAGGTTATTTATTTGCCATTTCGGAGCGTTATTTACTAATAACTACCATTTACAAGGCTTTACAACAAAAAAACCGCTCATTTAGGCTTAATTTTTAAGCCTTTTTTTGTACCCTAAAAGCAACAAAACCAAAACATCGTTTTTTTAATTATTTAATATTCTAACTACACTATATTCTACTCTATATTCTACAATTATATGTTTTCACATAGATAGTAAAACACTATTTAAGTGTAAAAAATAGCTGTTTTTGTCAAAAAAATGCAAGTAACTACCCCCTATACATACATAGTTATTTATATATAAAAAACATTAAACACTTTAAAACCAGTTGTTTATATAATGAAATTATTTTTTGTAATAAAAAAAGTTGTATTATTCTAATCTTATTACACCCATAACTATTGCTATTGCATGAATTTCAGATTTATGTAAAGGAAAAGGTTTGTATTTTTCATTATCACTCACAATCATAACATGTTCATCATCTGGCCCTACATCAATTCGTTTTATTAACGCCCCTTGAACGGTATCTAACACATAAACTTTATTCCATTGAAAAAATACATCATTTAAAGATAAATTTTTACAAGCCACAATATCTCCACTATTATATTTTGGGTACATTGAAGAACCTTTAACTTGAATTAAATAATCTGCCCCTTTAAACGTTGGTACTATAAATTTTTCACAATCCAATTCTAATATAGAGGTTTCCCCTGTACCAAATCCCGCCATCGCTTCTATTGGGATTAATGGTATTCCGTAATTTTCTATTGCCCACTCCTCATTAGGGTGTTTTTCTTTTAGTTCTGGAATTTCAAAATCCTTACTCATTTTTCCTTCTCCTTTAATAATCCAGTCCAAACTTAAACCATAGAATTTTTTTACAGTACTCTGTATTGGCTTTATACCTACATTTGACCTTCCTTTTAATATTTCATTCATTAAAGAGTTGCTTATGCCTATTTTTTCAGCAAAATCAGAGGCGTTTTTTACTTGCTTTATATCTAAAAGATAGTTGTAAACCTCTATAAATCTTATAGTTATTTCTTTCATAATAAATAAATTTACAGAAAATTGTATTTTTTATTTGTAAATTACAGAATACTGTATATATTTGCTAAACAATTTGAAACAAGTTAAGCAATGGACAAAAGTAGCAAAAAGAAATCTTACAATCAGTATAACCCTGCTATTATTAAACAGTTAAAACAAAAATACGGGTTAAGCACACAGTTTATCGGTCAATCCTTACGAGGAGAGCGTACGAGTGATACCTCACTTAAAATTTGTGAAGACTACAAGCAAATGGAACGTGAAATTAATAAAGCAATTCAAAAAGTTTAAACTATGATCACAACTAAAATTATTCATCATCTAAACGAGGCACTTGACAGGATTGCCTACTCTGAAAAGGTTACTATGCTTTTTGGCTTTGTAATCAAAAGGTCAATTATTAACCGATTAAAGTCAATCTAATAATTATCCGATACAGGTTTGTCGCCTACAAGTGCAAGGTTCAAGTCCTTGGTCGGAACAAAAAATATAAAACATGCCTTTTATATACGAACATAACAAAGTAGCGGTAGAAACTTGGGAGCTAACTCCAAAATTTTGGAATTCAGAAAAGAACTTACTTCAAGAATTATGGAGATATAAAGATAAGCCATTTGGAATTAAGAGACTTGATGGGTGCTTTAAAAGTGGGAAAGGGTTAATTGACTTTGATACGCTAAAACCCGAAATACAAGAAGCCCTTGGCGACCCTCGAAAAGTAGAAAACCCGTTGGAGTTATTCTATAAAGAAGATGCAGATGCACGTAGATACTACAGCACTTTCAAAAGAAACGGTTTGGCTCTTAAACAAGATGAGCAAGAGCGTTATGTAATCAATGCAAGCGTTATGAATGCAGTTATAGAACTCGAGCAAAAGCGAATTAGTTTGAGAGGTAGTTCAAGAGGTGTAATTGATACTCTTATTTACGAGGTTGAGAGTTTTCAAAACTCACTAAAAATAAATTACGGCTACGAACATACGCTACCTGTTTCAAAACGATTTAAACAGTCATTAAAAGCGTATAAAGA
Source organism: Flavobacterium aureirubrum (assembly GCF_038739835.1). Lineage (NCBI taxonomy): Bacteria > Pseudomonadati > Bacteroidota > Flavobacteriia > Flavobacteriales > Flavobacteriaceae > Flavobacterium > Flavobacterium aureirubrum. The sequence continues at coordinate 109,556 of NZ_JBCGDO010000007.1, read as the reverse complement.
CAATAAATACTACTCGTTGATTAAAGACCCTAACGGAACGGGTAAACAAAATGCCCGAAAAGTAGATGACCGTGTAGAAATGATTTTAAATGCGTTGTTTAAAAATCAATCTCACAAACCAAGTCCTACCGAAATAGCTCGAAGCTATGAGGCGTTTTTAAGTGGATATGCTCAAGTGTACAACGAGGACACAGGAGAACTTTACAACCCTAAAGAATTTCCAAAACTATCGGAGGCAACCATTATCAATTACTTAAATGCTTGGAAAAACCGCATTGCTACTCATGCCTCACGTAGCGGAAACCGTCAGGCGTATATGGGACAATACAAACCACATCATCAAATGGAATTACCAAAATTAGCGGGTTCAATTATCTCAATCGATGACCGTCAACCTCCATTTATCTACAATGAAAAAGGCGACCGCCTTTGGTATTATATCGGAATGGATGTAGCGAGCCGCTGTTTTACCACGTTTGTATATGGTAAAACAAAAGAGGGCTTAATCGTAGATTTTTACCGCCAAATGGTACGCAACTATACCGATTGGGGTTTTTGTCTTCCGTTTGAGCTCGAGTGTGAAAGTTCGTTAAACAGTTCTTTTAGAGATTCCTTATTGAAACCTGGTGCAATGTTCCAAGAGGTGCGAATTGAAGCAAACAACGCTCGTGCAAAGTATATCGAGAGAGCATTTGGAGAGTTACGCTACGGACACGAAAAACAAGAGGCAGGTTGGATGGCAAGGCCTACAGCAAAAAGCGAAAAAAACCAAATAGGAGCTTTACAGGCAAAAGGTAAAAAAGAAATGGTAGTTCCTTACGACCAGTTGGTTAATATGACTTTATCAAACTTGGTAGATTGGAACAATAAACCACACCCGGAAAATCCCGAGGTTTCTGTTTGGGAATACTTCAAAGAAAATCAAAACCCAAATTTAAAACCTACCAACTGGGCCGCAATACTTCCTGTAATTGGTTATAAAACTAAAACCTCGTGCAAATTAGGATACATTACACTTCAAGGCGAGAAACGTGCCATAGCAGAAGCAAACGAAATATTACTTGGAGAGGCACTTATCGAAAAAATGAAAATTATCGAGGATAAGGAGGTAGATGTTTATTGGTTAGACGGCAACGACGGAACTGTTTTAAAAGCATTAGTGTACTATAAAGAACGCTTGATTTGTGAAATTATGCCAATGCCAAAATATAACAGAGCAAAAGCCGAAAGAGTGGACGGAATAGACGACAAAGCCTACCAGTTGCAAAGTGCATATGTAGCATCTGTAGAAGCATTTGCAAAACGCCAAAGAAACAACATCGATAACATTAATATTTTAGAAAATACACCAAAAAGACAAAGCAACGGCTTTACCATTCCAAACCTTAAAAGGTTTGAACTTAATGAGGAGCCTGTAGAAGTTTTTGAAGACGAAAACGACGACAATTTAGTATTAATAAACAACGCTCAACCAAAAGGATGGCGTTCCAATTTTAACCTTTAACCTGACACGTTATGAACCTGACAAACGAATTTAAACAAAAAGTTGTAACCGCTCTTTTAGAGGCAAGAGAAAACTACGGAGGCTCTGACTCCGATTATGCAAAATCAAAAGGCATTAAACCTGCCATTTACTCAAGAATTAAAAACGGCGAAACCGAGCGTATTTTATCAGATACGGTTTGGATCACTTTAGGACGTGAATTACAAGTAAAAGTTTACGAAGATAAATGGAAAGTTGCCCGAACATCTGTTTACAACGAGATTGAGGACAATTTAAGATTTTGTAAAGAGTTGAGCAAATCCATGGTGTTAGTGGATGACTGCGGTATAGGTAAAACCTATTGCACTAAACACATCATTCGTAAAATGAAAAATACTTTTTATGTGGATTGCTCTCAAGCTAAAACCAAACAACAATTTGTTAGACTTTTAGCGAAAACGGTGGGTATCGACAATACCGGGAAGTATGTAGATGTTAAAGCCAATTTAAAATACTATTTAACAACTCTTGAGTTGCCTCTTATCGTTTTAGACGAGGCAGGAGATTTAGAATACACGGCCTTTTTAGAACTTAAAGAACTGTGGAACGGTACAGATGGCGTTTGCGGTTGGTATATGATTGGAGCGGACGGATTAAGAGCAAAAATTGAGCGAGGTATCAACGGTAAAAAGGTAGGATATGCTGAAATATTTAGCCGTTTCTCGGATGAGTTTATAAAATTAGTTCCACAAGGCAAATTAGACCGTAACGCTTTTTATTCGGAGCTAATTGGAGCGGTTGCACAAGCAAACACTCCCGACCAGAACAAAGTACAATTATTGGTTAAAAAATGCTTGAGAAAAGAAACAACACTTAGGTATTTAGAAACCTTAATAAAAATAGGAGCATAATGGCAAGAGCGATAAATACGAATATCCTCCTTTCCAAAACTTTTAAACTATTTGAATTTAAGGGCTTGTGGAGTTCCATTTTTGGGCAACCATCTAAAGGCGGTATTTGGATTATCTACGGAAAAGAAAAGCACGGCAAAACCACTTTTGCTCTCAAGTTAGCGGACTATTTAAGCCAATATGAAAAAACCCTTTACATCTCGGGCGAGGAGGGTTTAGAAAAGGAGTTCAAGGATGCCGTTAAAAGAGCCGGAGTAGATCCAAAAAACAAACGGCTTTTATTTTCAGATTATGTGGAACTGGGAGAGGTTAAAGAAAAATTAAATAAACGCCATGCACCTAAAATAATAATTTTTGACAATACAACAGTTTACAACGACGAGTTAAAAAATGGGGAACTCCGAAGATTGGCTTTACAATACCCAACTACAACCATGATTTTTTTAGCTCATGAAGAAAAAGGAGAGCCTTACACGGCAACTGCTAAACTTTGTAAAAAACTGGCAAAAATTATAGTTCACATCGAGGGCTTAACTGCTTTTATTTCGGGTAGATGTCCGGGAGGCACAATAACAATAAACGAACAAACAGCAATGCTGTATCACGGAAGTCAAATTTTAAACAACTAACTATGAAAGCAATTTTAGTAAGGCTAAACAAATCGCAGGAAGATTACGAGTTTATGGTAATGAACATTTACCTACGTTGGTGTATGGACTTCGCAATTAACTACACAAACGACCTCCAAAAGGTTGTAGCAAACACTCCTATTAACAAGTATTTTTTAACCGAGTTTAAAAAAATTGAAGCCGAATTTTTGGAGATAATGCAAGAGTATGATGGAGCAACTAATATAAAGCCAAAAGATGCTTTGCAGGTATTTAATAGATGTTCTATTCAAATATTCAATCGTTACCCAAAAATTTTAATCCACGAGGCTAAAAAGCTAAACATTATCAATCATGACCATACAGCAAATTAAAAATAAAATAGTGGAGCTCGAGTATTGGCTTGAGCATAACCATAGCCACCCCGACCGTATTAAGGTACAGGCAGATTTAAGAGAATTACAACAGCAACTAATAAGCAAAGAGAATGAATTTTGACTACCATTTAGAAAATGTAAATAACCGCATTGCTGATTTGCTTACGGTATTACAATACGACACCGAGGAGGTACAACACTTTACCATTACCGAGCGAATTTTAATAAATCAAGAAAGAGCCGCAATGATGGACTTTAAAAACTATCTCTTTAGAGAGCTCGATTATGATAAAGTTAGATTTTACCGAGTTCCCGAAAACATAGAAACAAAAATACAAACCATTTTAAAAACCGTCCATTTTAAAAACTGGCAACCTCAAAACAAAGATTATGAATAACAACATTAACGACATTGAAGTACACGAACCACAAATTTTAAGTAACATGAGTAAAATTAATTTAGCCGATTTAACTCCCGAGGAGAGAAAGGCATTAGTAGAGCAAGCCAAAGAGCTTGAAAAGCAAGAAAAAGCCAAAAAAACCGAAAACGTAAAGGCTTTAAAAGAACTATCGGAGGACTTTGTAAACCGTAAAATTGATCACCTTGTAAACCAACACAAAAGCGTTGAGGATTTTATCGCAGCTCTTTTCAAAGATTACAACCATATCAAAGAACTCAAAGCCGATATATACGGTGTTGAAAAAAACAATCAAGATAGCCATACTTCTACACTTTCAGACGGAAGTGCCTCTATAACCATTGGCTACAATGTAACGATTGGTTTTGATGGTACGGAGAGTTCCGGTGTGGAAATGATTAAGAGTTACATCAACTCATTGGCTACCGATGACGAGAATGTGAAAAAATTAGCCAAAATGGTTAATACATTCCTAAAGCCAAATGCAAAAACAGGAATGTTAAACCCAGTTAAAATTATCGAATTAAGCAAACTACGTGATGAGTTCAACTCCGAAAAGTTTAACGAGGGATTAGAGATTATATTCAATGCACAGCAACGCCGTCAAAACTCTATGTATGTAAGCGGTTGGAAATTTATTGATGTAAACGGTATTCCTAAAAAATTAGAGTTCAGATTTACGGTATGATAACAATTGTCCCAATAACAGACCACGAGGTTTACGAGGTAAACGGTAAAGAAATTTACAAAGACAGTAACGGCAATTGGATAGCTCGAGAGGAGTTTACACAGCAAGAACGAAACGCTTTTACCAACTATAAAAAAGCCGTAATAAGTAACCCAAATTTCAAGAAACACACAAAGGCAACCTATAAAGTTTAGACTATGATAGAAATTTCATTTAGAGGCGACACTTGGGAGTGTTGGGTAGATGGTAGACTTTGGGAGTGGAACGATGATTTACCAACACTCTTAAAAATCATTGGCAAACAAGCTGATGAAATAGCAGAGGATATAAATAGTTAGTCAGGTGGATTTCCCGAATGGCATACAGTCAAAGTTCGAGTCTTTGCCGGGAGCAAATTTTTAAATTATACAACAATGGCAAACAAAAAAATTACTCAAGGAGAATGGTATGTAAATATTAACAACAGGCATGATGTTTATGTTAAAGACGGTTATAAAATAGCAGCAGTTTGGTCGGGCGAGTGTGGGAATGATTATTCCGATACTTTAAAAATGGAGGCAAATACGGAATTAATATCACTTGCGGGCAACCTCGCTCAAAAATATAATTTAGAGGCAATTGACGAATGTGTTTTTGCATTAAAAGAGGCATTAGCGGAAATACCTAAATCATACGCAGGTCATCAAAACCCATCTTGGCAAATTATAAATAATGCTTTAAACAAATTAATTGACGATGGCAACGAAAGTAAAACCAAATGAGACCATAGGCGACCACTTGCCTATACTCACATGGCAAGTTAATCGGATAATGAAAAACTGCCAGTACAAAGATGATATTAAAGCCGAATGGGTGCAATGGGTTACTGGCGATGTAAAGCGTACAAGTTTAAAGTCAATTACTCAAGCACAGGCTAAAAAAATCATTATGACACAGGAAGGCTCAACACCAGTAAATAAACCTTCCGAGAATTGGGCAACGTTTGACAAATCAAACCAAAAGCATCGGGTAATATTATCTTGTATGTATCAGGCTCAATGGACTGTACCAAGCGACAAATATGGAGAAATTCCCGACATGGAACGATTAAGCAACTTTTTAAAGTCCGATAGGTCGCCAGTAAAAAAGCCACTCAAGGATATGCAACCCTTTGAACTTGAAAAAGTAATTGCAGCTTTAAACGGTATCATCAAAAGTATTCACAAATGAAACCTTGTAAACATACGGAAGATGGCTATTGCCTCCGACCCGAAAACGATTATTGTACATCAGATGAATGTAAAGGATGTAACCACGCCGACACTTCAACAGTAGTTATTGAAGTTGTAGCAAACTGCGAAAAAACCGCTATACAATGCGATTATTGTGGAAAAATATTAACCGAACCAAAAACCGACTGTAGATGAAAACATACGAAGGAACTATGACTATTAAATGGTATAAAAATGATAACGGTGGAGATAAACGACCGTTAACATTAGTTGCTAAAGATAAGCTACACTTAAAGGAGCAACTTAAAAGTATTCGCAAATGTTTTATCGAGTTTGGAGATGATCCGAAACAAATACCAACATACAGAAAATATAATCCCGATGCTCGAGCTTATTCCGTTCAATTTGAAATTTATGAGAGAAAATGAAAATAGAACTCAAACTAAATAACGACTCTATTATTGCCGTAAATGAACTTTTAAGTTACATCTACGATATGGAAAGGTCAAACGATAAAAAAGTAAATGTTTATCGCTCCATCGGTTACGATTTAGCCGATAAATTCGATAGTAAAGCCAAACAATTAGTAAAAAAAGCCACTTTATTCGATACAAAAAAGAAGCATAAAATTACATTAAAGTATCACGAGGCTTGGGCATTAGAAATTATTTTAAGGGAGTTATTCACTTACACCGATAACCACTATGTAAGATTAAGAGTAAACCTTGTAATTGATGATTTAAACCAAAAATTAGCATGAACGACCAGTTAATTACCTACACCGTAAAAAGTAAAAACTCTGCAACTGTATGGCGGTTTAAATATCATTTAAACGGTACTTTAAATGAGTTTAAAGTTTTAGAGGGCATACCCTCAGAAGTGCAATTTAACTGGCTTTTTAAAAAAGGTAATTTCCCATATTATGAACAACAAATAAAAGAATGGGAAACTAAACTAAAAGCCAATTTTGAAATTGTAAAAGGCGAACCCGTTTTAACCTTTGAGGCACTTTGGGACAAATACAACTTAAAGGTTAAACGTATTGAAAGCGAAAAGGCATTCAAAAAATTAAAAGAGGCCGATATTATCAAATGTTTTTTAGCTGTGCCCGGTTACGATAAATATTTACAACGTAAAGGAACTGGAAAGGCTCATTTATCCACTTTTATAAATCAACGATACTTTGAAGATGACTGGAGTAAAGCCTAAAAAAGAAATAGTCTTATTAGAGTTGTTTATTGGTATAGGTGGATTTACAAAGGGATTTATTGATGCAGGTTACGCCATTAAAAAACACTATTTCTCTGAAATAGACAAACACGCAATAGCAAATTACAAGTATAATTTTAAAGATTCTATTTATGTCGGATCAGTTACAAATGTTCGAGGAGAGTCAATTGACCGCCCCGATGTTATCACTTTCGGAAGTCCTTGCCAAGATTTTAGTTTGGCAGGAAAAAGAGAGGGGTTGGACGGACAAAGAAGTAGCCTTATCCTCGAGGCAATTAGGCTCATTACTGAAACAAAACCAAGTGTATTTATCTGGGAAAATGTTAAAGGGGCTTTCTCCTCAAATGATGGTGCAGACTTTTGGGCAATTATGCAAGCCTTTACCAACATTGGGGGTTATCGACTTGAATGGCAATTGCTTAATACAAGGTGGTTTTTACCCCAAAATAGAGAGCGAATTTACCTTGTTGGACATCTTGCAGGAGCAAGTGAACTCGGAGTATTTCCTATCGGAGAAAATGGTCAAATTTTTAGTAAAAAAAGCCAATCAAACAAAAACAGGGTTCAAGCCCAATGTAGTACCACTGTAACCAGTAGAATGGGTGGCAGAAATACCGACACCTTTATAAAAGTGCCAAAGGTTGCCAATTGTTTAACTGGAGGCGGAAATAGTGGCGGTTTACACTCCGATATGACTACTATAGAAGTCGGAACATTACGAACCTACAAAGACGGTCAAGGTTTTAGAAAAGTGCAATCTAATAATGTTCCTACTATTCCGGCACGTGCAAGAAAAGACGGAAGCGGTCAAGGTGTAATAAAAATTAGAGCCGTCTTAACTCCAAACCGAACCGACAAAAGGCAAAGCGGTAGAAGATTTAAAGAAGACGGTGAGCCATCGTTTACTTTGAACTGCCAAGATAGGCACGGCGTAATGATTAACGACTCCATCAGAAGATTAACCGAAATTGAATGCGAACGCCTGCAAGGTTTCCCGGATGACTGGACAAAACTTGGAATTTATAACGACAAAGTAAAACCAATCCCAAAAACACAACGGTTTAAAATGCTCGGCAATGCGGTTACAACCGTAGTAGTAAAACAAATAGCAACTAAAATTAAAATCAATGATATTACCATATAGCACAATAATAAACGGTAGTCCTACATATTTTGTTGAGAAAATATTAAAGGGAATGCTTAACGAGTATGAAAAAACTGATCACGAAAAATACATTGGTACAGTTGGCCATTTGTATGACGCAGGAGATTTTTTAAATTATATGTATGTGGATGACTTTTTAGCAAAAGTTGATTCAGTTAATCCAAAATTACATACGGTTCGAGAGGACTTAAAAGAACGTTGGAAAGTAGGTACTAAAATAGATTTTTTCATAAATGTTCGTCAACCTAATATGTATCGTTTTGCTCCAGTTCTGCCAGTAGTAAGCACACAAAAAATTGAGTTCATTTGGAAAGAAAACACAGAAAACCATACTTGTTTAGGCACAAAATTTGACAGAATATGTACTATTAAGATTGACGACCGTTTTTATGGCGATGCCTATTTATTTAATGGCTCTGTAGTTTCAAGTTCCTACACAATTCCTACTTTTGCCAATAACGACGGATTTGATACTCCAGACGAGCTATTTGCCTATTTCAATAAAAACTTTAAAGGTAAAATTATACATTGGACGGATTTAAGGTATTAATGTGGAAAAACGTAAAAAAAACTAAAAACAAAACATTAATTTTGTAAAAATTTTAATAATGGATTCAAAGAAAGAAGAAAATAAAAATATAGATGATGTCAAAGTAACTATTGGAGGTAGAGAAATAAAAGGCATTACAAGTATGAAATACGAAGACTCAAATAAAATAATTAACTATAAAAAGGCAAACAAAATGGACAAAAAGAAAATTATCGGAATTGTGGTTTTATCAATAGTGTTATTGGTAATATTTAAGACTTGTAAAGGTTCAACGGCTACCAATGAACCAACTCAAGAAAAAACAATAAACAACGATTCAATAAATAAAGTTGTTTTAGAGGTAGTAAAAAAAGAGAGTAAAGTTAAAGATGCAGTTTTAACAGATGCCAAAGTTTTATACATAGCGGTTGAAAATGACGGTACAAATAGAAACGGTTTAGCTTCTTATTTTTGCGAAATTGTAGCGGAAAACAAAGGCGATATTAATGCTGTTAAAATTGTTGAATATGGCACAATGAAGTCAAAAAATAGAGATAACGCATACGGTGTACTTTTGGGAGAAAGCACCTGTAAATAATCACTTCCCTTTTTTCATTTTTTTAAAATTAGACAGGAGAAAGCTCGCAGAAATGTGAGCTTTTTTTATGTAAAAAAATCGCCTTGTAAAATTAAACGTTCCTTTATAAATTTGCTACATGTCTAAAGAGCAAAGATTTAAAGAGCGTAATAATTATGTTCGTCGCCTGTTTCACGAAACGCAAAACAAATACCCCAAGTGGCGTATTGAGTGCGTTATTGAGGAGGTGGCAAAGAAAGTCTTTTTAGCAGAGCGAACGGTAGAAGCAATTGTGAGCTATGAGGGTATTTACTCCGATAAACCGATTTTAAAAAATCAATCCAACCCAAACCAAACTTCACTTTTTTAAACGCTTTTTAAAAAGTAATTAAATTATTTGTATATTTGCATTGTCAGACTCGAGGGTCGGGCAACGCTAAGGCGTATAGTGTATTTACATTATACGCCTTTTCTATTGAAAATAATTAGTTTACCGTCCTTTAAAAAAATTACTTGGTCAAACTGGTAATTCTTATCTTTAAAGATGTGAATTGCCCTATTTTGCATTATTTTATCAGTTAGCGGTTTGTCTAATTGACTATCACTAATAACAGCTATTGCTCCCTGCTTTGATGCTCCGTTTGCATTCCCTAAAATATTCTTTATTGCCTTTGGTCGTTTAATATCAAAGAACAAATTACCTACTTTTAAATCCGGGTTGGATGTCTTTGATTTAAGATTTGGAAAAATAAGGCTTCTTATTGTTTTCTCCTTTTCGTTAATCTCTGGCATCAACTCGGCAGTTTTACCCATCTTTGAAAACTCGGTAGCCGTTTTTATAATATCGTCATAATCTCCACCTTTTTTAGTTAATAAATGCTCTAAAACTTTGCCCTTTTTGGTAGTTGATAATGTTTTGAATTGCTCCGATCTATCCGACTGCAAAACTTTATTATTAAAGTATTTAGCGGCTTTGCTTTTTGCCTCTTTTTTATCTCCTGGAATAAGTCCTAATTCATAAGGGTTGCCGTTGAAAATTTGACCACTATAATAAGGGTTGTTTTCATGTTCCTTTTTAAACTTGAAATTTGGAATTTTTTCGCTTGCCTCCTCGTCTGTTTGAACAATACCACAACGACACCCCCAGTCAAAAGGCGGTGTATGACTTTTCCAAAAGGAGTGGTTTACGGGTAAAGTTAAACCGTCTAAAATTTTATGCGATTCACGCACTCGAGCATCTCCTGCGGTTACAATTTTCAAGTTAGGATACAAATCGGCATCCGCCTCAAACTCCTGCCACTTTTCGGCCATATTGGCAACCGCTACAGTATGATGATATTCGGTTTTTAACCAACGACGATTATACTCTATATGCAACTCATCTGCTACGGCTTTAAATTCTCCCCAAGGCAATATTTTACCGTCTTTAGTAAGTGCAGCTTCTAACTGTTTTCTAAAGCTTGTTTCTTTAAATGCAGAAAATTGAGCAACATTATACTTTAATGAATGAGCTAAAGCGGGGTCGTACATTTCGGGATTTGGTTTGTATCCTGCATCAACTGCCTGCGAAAGTTCTTTATAATAATACTCCCAAAGTTTCTTTTGATTTTCAGATGATACGGCTCTATCGTCAAAAAGTTGCCTTAAATAAACCTCGATTAGCCTACTTAAATCGTCGTCCTCTTTGCTTAACTTTATAGGTTCATGTTCGCCACAGCAATGAGTTCGATAATGCAATTTAAGCAGGCTTAACGCTTTTTTGTATTATCAGGGTTTTTAACTTCTTGAGTAGCTCCCGGCATACTTTCCACTTCTACACCATAAGTCTCCTCGATGTAATCTTGAGTTAACACATAACCTGCACCTAACAAAACTCCGTCGATTTTAATTTGGTCGTTTGGGTCGGTAGTTTTTTCAACAGCTATTTTTGCTTTATCTGGTATTTTGTAACCAAGCAAACGCATGGCAGGAACTAAACGATTATTAAGGAATGCCAGTTCCTTTTTTTCGTCTGCATAGATGACCTCTTCAAGCGTATTTTCGTGTACGCTCCCTTGTGCTTTGCTTGATCCGTTTTCCGTAGTCATGGTTTGATGTAAAACCAATTTTGAAAGCTCTGCATCTAACGCTTTAATCTTTTGAAAGAATACATTAAATGAGTCGGTTTTACTGTTTTCTTTTATATCTACCTCCGTACCAATTGGAAATACCCCATAAGGAGCTGACCCCATTTCTTCTAACCAACCTGCAACTTCATTTTTTACGGTTTCACTTTGTGAAGCTATTTTTGCTATTCGTATCGGAATACCAAACAACTCCTCAAACTCATCCCAACTACCCCAAGAGTGGCGTTTTAAAATAGTATATACCGCAGCTTTTTCTAATAAACCCACATTGTCGTAAAATTGGGCATATAACAAAATATCTTTAATGGTGCTGTAATCTATACCTTTATCGGCATTGATGTCATAAAGTAAAACTTTATGCTCTGGAACAACTAAACCTCTTTCGATGAGTTCCACTTCTTTAATGTTACCTTTTTCAAAATCTTTTACCCAAATTAAAGAGTAACCGTAATAGGTTGATTCGTGAGCCCATTGGATAATATTTTCAAACCATTCTTTGTCCTTGATAAGTTCCGTTAAAGCATCATCTTTAATACCGTCAATGGTAAAAATGTAATCTTTGTTTGTGGTTCTTAACGTGCGGTTACCTGTAATTCCTGTAAGGTGTCCGTCAAGCATAACATCTTGATACAATTCTTGCATTAAGTAAGTTTTAGGAACTTCCGCTTGATAACGTGCAAATCGTGAAGCCTGCCAATCGTTTAACTCTTTTCTCCAAAGGCGTCTTTGACGGCGGATAACATCAACCATTAGTTTGGTAACTTTTTCAATATTTTGGGTATCTGCACCCGATAAAGTTACTTTTTTACCTATTGCGTTACCCGAAAGGTTTACGGTACTTTTCGTAATTCCTTTTATTGGGCTTTGAGTCCTGTTTTTATTTCGATTTTTGTGCATACTATTTTTTTAATAATTTGTCCAGTTCCTTTTTTACTTTATTACTTATTTGGGTATTCAAGTAATTTGATTTACCCATAAATTGGCGTTTAGGCATTCCATCAAGTCCCTCATTGTGTCTTTGGGCATATTCCTTATAGGTGTAAAAACTAACTTGACTACTTCCTAAACTTATTTTATAACGAAAGGAGTTTTTTAACTTATCGCCTCCAGTTCCGAAGCCTGTTAATATAGCTCTGTCTTTATTTTTACTACCGTATCGGTTTAAATTCCCTGCCTTACCTCTCCTGCTGGTTCTGTACCTTGTAATATCACGCCCTTGTTTGTCTTCTGTTTTACGCTCCTCCCATTTTTGTGTACTGGTGTCGGTAAATCCCTCATCTCTAAAATTCTTTGCAATAAAGTTTTTACCCTCAACTCCAATAATCCGTAAAACATTGTTTGGCATTTCATGGGCGGCTCTATCGAGTAGTTTTTGCAACTCTGATAAATCCGCCATTAGAAATGGTTTTTGTAATTTTTACGACTTCCTAACTTCATAAAAGTTGCAGGAGTGTCGGGAGTTCCATCTCCATCGGTGTCGTTTTGTCTAATAGGCAACGGAGGTTTTATTTTGCCCTCCGATACTTTTTCGAGCCATAACATGGCCTCGTCATATCGTGCCTTGGCAACCTCGTTAAAAACCTTTGTACGGCGGATGTAAATTTCATGTATTACAATGCCTTTTAAGTGTTTTAAAACGGTTCTATTTCTGTCGTCTCCCGAAGCGTTAAAAATAGCTTCGGTGTCGAAATATTGATATAAATAACTCGACATTAAATCAATGCTTTCTAAAATAATATCGGTTACTATACTGTCGTCGTTATTGATGATTTTATTAATAATTTCATCGGTAGCAACTGTTTTTAATTCTGCCTTTTCTAAAAACATAATCAAGGATTTATGGTTATAGTTCTATTACTGTATCTTGGATTAACTCTCCTGTAAATTAAAGTGGTAAAGGAGAGCGTATAGCTCATTATTTCGCTATCAACATCCTCCGAACTTTCGTTATTTAACTCTAATGGTTTGAAATAATCGCCTTTTAAAAATTGTAGGCTTTCAACCATTGCATCAATTAAATCAATCTCGGTTAAACCTCCGTTTGCGTCCGCAGTTCCGTCGTGTTGGTCAAGCCATCCGTCTTTACAATAAAGCGTTACATCTACGGTACACTCGCCCTCTTGTTTATTTTCTACCATACTCTCCCAACGAATTGCCTTTATATCAATTAAGGCAGATGTCCAATAACTCGGGTAGTTCTTTTCGGGGTTTGCAAATTGCTTACGTTGTAAATCCACTAACTCCAACTCTTGTACACCGTTTTTAAGTGCCTCTTGTATTTTTGTAAATAGTTCTTTTCGTGGTGTCATACTCTGCGTTTTTTATTGCGTTTTCCGATTACTGGTTTTTGGTTACTATCTTCTTTTTGAGAATAACCAAACAAGAGCCTACCTTTTCTAACACAGGTTTCTAAAACATCTAAAATATCATCGGGCGTTTTACAACCTTTTTCAAATGATAAAATATGATCTAAAGCCTTTTCCATATCTGGAGTATCTTTTAATTTTTCATCAAATGTTATTAAACCACGCATAAAAGCACTGGTAAGCGTAGCATCTATACGGTCGTGTTTATCTCCCGAGGCGTGGTCAGGAAACGGAATATCAACGGCGTTGTTTTCTTCACACGCTATTAACCAATCAGGCTCATAAACAACTTTTTGAGCAGCTGTAGCGTCATAAAAAGAAATGATAGACATACCTTTTAAATTGTATTTTTTTTGCCACTCATAGTGCATATTCATTGCTACAGGTCGGGCGGTTTGTCTGTTAAAGATTTCCAAAACATGAGCACGACCTTTGTCGATTGAAACTATTGCCCCGGCTTTGTAATCGCCATCATCGGAGTACGATAAATCCCAATGACTAATTAACCCGTTATGAATTTGATTGCCATGTGTTTTTTTATAATGTATCCACTCTGCTTTAATTCTTTTTCCCTCCTCAACAGGGTTGTTAAAATCCTCTCGCTGACTTGTGTGGTAATCGGTATCGTTTACAATATCAATACACTCATCTTTTGTATAGCGTTCTGGCCACGATGGATTAAAATCTTTATCGCATAAATTAACGGTTGAAATGTCAAGGTTTGGAGAGTTTTTATATTTCTCTGCATAGCCGTCAACAATTCCATTTTTTACGATGTAATTGTTTGGCATAATTTGTCTAAATCTTCCTTTTTGTCCTGCCTTTCCTAAATCACCTGTTAACTTTTGAACATTCTCTTTAGTAAGTTCAATATTTTTAGCCTGTTTTCTGTCCTCCAAGTCATCCATTGAGGCAAAGTCTGGACGATTTGCATTGTTTCTTAAACCTCTAAAAGGTTGATTTAAACCTAACGCCATAAAAAACTTACTGTCATTGGTTTCAAATTGTCCGTCTGCCCAAGAGCCGTATTGCATTTGTAAACCAAAGTCTTTTATATAACGTTCGTTACTTTCTAAATGCAGCTGTAAATCAGAAAGCAAAAGTTTAGAGTGTCCTTCGGTTCTACCAATGATTAAGGCAAAATTCACTTCGTTATTTTCTTTTAAGTGAGTGAGGTTACCAACGTTTGTATGTATTGATTTAGCCGCACCACGAAACCAACGGCGTTGCTGTTTTATTAAAGGGTTTTTAAATACGTTTAAATAACTGTTTAAATGAAATTGAGCACACGGAGCATCCGCCAAGGCTAACCCTGAATTTACGCCAAAGTAATACTCGAAAAACTCTAAATAGTTTTCCGGCTTTAAAAGTCGTTTAATTCGTTGTTCTTGTTGTTCCGCCGTTTCTTTGAAAAGCGAATTATAAGAAAGTAACTGAATCATTTTAGACTTTTGAAAATATTTTTCTTTTGCCTCTTTTAATTCCGTTTTAGTCATGTTGCAATAGTTCGGTTATATATTGGTCAAAATAGGGTCTAACTAATTTTAACAACTCGATTAAATCCTCACGTTTTTTGCCTGTATTGTTCCCGGCTTTTACCATCATAAACTGACTAAAATCATCAAAGCTCTCCATAGTGTAAACCGCTTTTTTACGGCTATCGTTTAGCCTATCAAAGGCAGCCGAAATTTTGGAAAGGTCATCGGCTTTGTATAGTGGAGTATCTCCGTTTTTTAAGTCACGAACGTACTCTAAAATCATACGTTTAATTTCGGAAGGCCTAATATTGTTTAGCTCCTTTTCCTTTTCCCATTCGTCGGTATCTCTCCACCCAGATAGCGTTTTAACACCCACCCCTATAATTTCTGAAATATTGGTAAGCGTAAAGCCTTTTATAAATAAGTCTTTGCCTTGGCTTTTTTTATAATCACGTTCAACTGCCGTTAATCTACCGCCCTTTTTACTTGTATTGTCCATCGATGTTTAAATTACCGTTTGCCTCAAATTTGATATTGTTAATTTTCATACCGTCGTACTCGAGGTTTTTCTTTGCCTCAATTAATACACTCATGTAATTGTCATCGTCAAGCATTTGGTGTATGCCTACGCCAAGCTCCGGGAACTCTCTGTATTCCCCTTTATTGGCAATGAGTATATGTTCTTGATGTTGGTTATCAGAATAGCCAATATCAAGGTCGCCATTTTTAAAATTTAAGTCGCCGTTACGATCTAATAATATATCATTCATAGAGCAAAATTCGACTTCCTATAATTAGCAATAAAATTCAATTTCAAACCTTGTGTTTATTTTGCCTAACCCTTGTATTTATTGAGTACAAGCGTTGGAACTCAATTTTTTTATACTTCAAAAACGCTACAATTTTGCTCCAAGATTTAGACAAAACCCAAAATAAAACAGGATGTAAAATGACTCATGATTTTATCATAAATACCGAAAACGTAAACGAGTATAAATACCGCATTTTAACGGACGGTATCGATTATACTCAATATATGCGTAACCCGGTAGTGCTATTTATGCACGAGCGAGAGTTTGAAAAAAAGGAAGACGGTAAAGGAAGTGCCGTTATTGGGCGTTGCCTTAAAATTTATAAAAAAGACACCGATTTAGTTGCTACGATAGAATTTGACGAAAAAGACGAGTTCGCCCAAAAGATTGCCGGAAAGGTAGAACGTGGTTATATCCGAATGGCTTCCATGTACGCAGATGTAAAAGCTACATCATCAGACACAGAATTGGTTTTACCGGGTCAAGTTTACGAAACGGTTACGGCGTGTAAACTGGTAGAGATTTCAATAGTTGATATTGGCGGTAACGATGATGCTATTAAACTATCCAAAGACGGAAAACCTGTGCAACTTCAAAAAGTAAAATTAGAAAACGATAGAAATATGTCACACTTAAAAACCATTGCATTAGCATTAGCACTATCGGCAGATAGTACAGAGGACACTGTTTTAAAGGAAGTACAGGGCTTAAAATTAGCCAAAGAAACCGCAGAAAAAGAGGCGTCCGATTTAAAGGTAAAATTAAAGGGTATCCAAACAGCAGAGGCTACCGCTTTAGTTGAAAAGGCGGTGTCTTTAGGATTAATTCCCGAGGCATTGAAACAAACGCAAATCAACGCATTTGAGAGCGATTTTGACGGTCAAAAAGTCACGCTTTCAAAATTGATTTCGGATAAAGAGGCAGAGGGTGGCCAAGCGGCAACACACCAAACTGTTAAAGAGGTTGTACTTGGAGGCAAAGGCTCTGGTAACGGTGCCGGAACTCAAGAGGAGACTTTCGACTATTTGCAAAAATTCGACACGGTAAAACTTCGCAAAATCAAAGAAGAAAACCCAGAGCAATATGCAAAATTGGCTAAAGACTACGCTAACGGAGTTAGACACGTAGAGAAAAAATAATCATAACCATAAAAAAAAGAGATAAATGGCAGGTTTACAAAAGGAAGTTTGGATTGCAGGTATTCAAGAGAATCCAATCCCAAATACAAGTTTTGTTTTTGCGTCTACGGATAAATCCGAGTACGTAGAAAACAATAAGCTCCACCTTGCAGAGGCAGGTATCGAGCCAGATGTTTACGAAAACTATTTTGAAGGTAACGAAAATGATTTGCCTTTACAGGCTATCACGGATATACCTAATGAGGTAGTTTTAAAAACCTACTCAACGGCAAGAACTCGCCACAGAGACTTACAAGAAGTTGAGTTATCATACAACAAACGTATGAGTGTTATCAACCGTCACAAAACATCGTTATCTAAAAATATCGGTGTAAGAGCGGCTTTCGCTTGGTCGCCAAATGCGAATAATGATTTTAACAAAATCATGAACTTGGACGCAAACGCTTCAATCATTGATGCAATTATTGATATGGAGGCATTCTACAATGGCCTTGATATTTACGACGGTATGAATATCTGTTTAACAGCTGACCACATGGCTCGAATCAAAAAGGAAAACAAAAACCTTTATAAAGAGATTTTGAGTACAAACACAATGTACGGCTTTAAAGTATTCAGATACAACAAAAACGCCCTTTATACTTCTACAGGTGTTAAAAAACCTTTTGGGGCGGTAAAGGAAAATGGAGACAAAGTTTGCTCATTCACTTGGGTAACTGACGAGGTTTTCCGTTGTTTTGGTGACACCGAAGTTTACGAAACTTTACGTTCTGCTGCATCGCAGTCTGACGAAATTTCATTTGCTCAAAGAGCTCTTGTAGGCAACATTCGTGCAACCAACCCAAAATACTTGGGAGCAATTCTGTAACCAATGAGCGAGTTAGTAAAGGAAGCCTCTTTTGATAAAGAGGCTTTACAAAAAAAAGCAACCGAATATTTTGCAAAAAACAAAGATGCTAAAGTAGTTTTTTTAACTGCTGATGGTTTCATGTTCTTAAAGCGAAATTTCGCATCTGATCACGCTAATACATTAGAGGGTAATGAAGTTTTCGACTTCAAGAACCCGAACCATGTTGAAAGCGACACAGACCAAACTGAAGACGGCAATAATCAATTAACCGAGGAGCAAAAACAGTTGTTAGCGTCTGGATTAAAAAAGGAAAATTACAACGCTATTAAGGCTTTAGTAAAAGTCTTAAATATTGAAACTCCCGACCAAAAAGCGGAGACTTTGATTAAGGCGTTGGAGGACTATAAAGCAAATAATCCAATTGATTAAAAAGTGAGAACAATAAAGTATATAGCCGTGCATTGCACAGCAACCTCTCAAAAAACGAGCATTGCCGCAATTCAAAGGTACTGGAAAATTAATTTAGGTTGGAAAATGCCCGGCTACCACTTTATTATTATGCCCGACGGTTTAGTAGTTACATTATTACCAATAGAACAAGTTTCTAATGGCGTTGCAGGTTTCAATAGTGTGTTAATAAATATTGCTTATTTGGGCGGTGTTGATGCAAATAATAAACCATTAGACAATAGAACTCCTGCCCAAAAGGCAAGCCTACTAAAATTACTCAAGGACTTAAAAAAACAATTTCCAACGGCAGTAATTCAAGGACACAGGGATTTTCCAAAAGTAAAAAAAGCGTGTCCGAGTTTTGATGCAAAAAACGAATATAAAAATGTTTAAGAAAACGCTTTTGTTATTAGTGTTAGCCTTTAGTTGTTTCTTGAGCTCCTGCCGATCAGTTCGGCAGGAAACTCAAAAAACAGAAAGTGAAAAGAGTTTCACATCCGAAAAGGTTGTAACCTACAAAGACACCACTTTGTTTGCACCAAAAGCCGAAACAAGTATAAAAATCCCTTTAGCCGATATTGGTTTTAAAAGCGATTTAAACACCGTTTCAAAGCCAAAGGTTTTCACTCAAACGAGTGGTCAAGCAAAGGTAAAAATTAGAATTGTACACGATACAATTCAAGCGACGGCAACGTGTGACAGTTTGGCTATTGTAGCCAAAGTCAAAAACGAATTATTAAAAGAAACCTCGAGCGTAATAAGTAAAAGTAACTCGGAGAGTAAAAAGAAAACAGGATATACCTTTTTTCATCTGATTATTGCTTTTGTGTTAGGTTTTGGGCTTTGTTATGTACTTAAATTTTTCAAAATCGTATGAGTTTACCAAACATAAAATTTAACATCTCAAGCAATGGTTTGGGATTGTTACAAGCGGACATTCAAAAGATACCGGGATTGGTATTAACTGGAGCTACGGTAGCAGGATCAAATAAAGTTACTGCGGGTAATTCTTACCAAATTTTCTCTCTTGAGGAGGCTGAAAATTTAGGAATAGAAGAAACTGGAACAAACGCTTTTGCACACAAACACATCAAAGCGTTTTACGCAGAGGCTAAAAAAGGAGCTGAACTTTGGTTTATGGTAGTTACTCAAGCAGTAACTATGGAACAAATGACAGATTTATCAGAATCGTATGCAAAAAAACTATTGGCAGATGCTTCGGGTAAAATTAGAATTTTAGGTATTCTAAAAAAATCAGGTTCTACCGAGACTATTACCCACGGTTTGGATAGTGATGTAGCTCTTGCTGTTGTAAAAGCACAGGAGTTGTGTGAGGACTATTCCGGCAGATACTTTCCAGTACGTGCCATTATTTCGGGTAACAAGTTTAGCGGAACGGTTGCCGACTTAAAAGACTACAAAACTACAAACTTCAACAAAGTTTCCATTTTGTTAGCCAATACAGACGCATCAAAAGAGGCTTCTATTGGTTTGGCTTTAGGTCGTTTAGCAAGTATTCCAACTCAAAGAAAAATCTCAAGAGTAAAAGACGGTGCGGTTGAACCTTTCAACGCTTATTTTACTAATGGAGAAACCGTAGAAAGTTTAGACACGGCTTGGGACGCAATCCACAATAAGAATTACATCTTTTTAAGAAGTTTTGCGAACCGCTCGGGTTACTACTTTACAGGCGACCAAACCTTAACAGGTGCAACGGACGACTTTAATTCTCTTGCAAGAGGTTTAGTAATGGATGAGGCGGTACTTATTGCCTACAATACATTAGTTGAGGAGTTATCGGATGAAATACAAGTTACATCATCTGGAACAATACACCCGGCTATTATTAAAGGGTGGCAAAATGCAATCGAAAGACAAATTAAAGGTTTAATGGTTGATTTAGGTAAACTTTCGGGAGTTAAAGCCTACATCGACGAAAATCAAAATGTTCTTTCTACGAACAACCTAACTGTTGATTTACAATTATTGCCAGTTGGTTATAGTGATTACATAACTGTAAACATAGGATTTACAACAAATTTAGAATAGCATGAGCACATTTAGCAGTAAACAATATGCTTGGCCCGACTTATCTATTTCTATTGGAGGTAGAATTTTAGAAGGCATTACCGAAATTGAGTACACGGAAAAACAGGAAAAAGATGTTTTGCGTGGTCGAGGTAATAAAGGCCATAAAATCACTCGAGGGAATAAATCCTATGAGGGTAAAGTTACCATTTGGCAAAGTGAACTTGAGGCAATGGTTCAAGATGCTCCTAACAAGAGTATTATGGATTTGAACTTTGATATTATTGTTTCTTATGTTCCAGAGGATGGCGGACAATCTGTAACGGATGTTTTGAGCAGCTGTGAATTTACCGAAAACAAAAAGGCAATGAAGCAAGGCGATAAAAACATGTTAGTTGAGTTACCAATTATCTTTTTAGAAGTTAAACCACAACAATAAAAATGCGACCAATTAAAGGGCTCTTTATGTTATTAATCGGGATGATTAGTTTCACGGCCATGGCAACTACTACAGCCAAGCCGGAGCAAAAGCAAAAAATGGAAATTATCAAAGAGTTTAAGGCTCAAGAGGTAACTCCTGTAATCGTAGTATTAGAATACCCTGCTGTTTTTGTTGAGGCAGTTTTTATGCCGGGAGCAAATCCCACCAAGAAACCGATTGACGAACCAACCTTTTTATTTGCAGTTGTATTGGACGTAGGATGGCAAGGAACGGAGAGTAAAAATAAGTTAATTCCATACAGGGAAAAGTTGCTCGAGAATTACGATTTACACTTTAAGAGTTACACCCAAGAACCGATAAAACGAATACGGTCTAATTGTTAGAATCAAAATAAATATTGTAAAAAGCCACTTTTTAGTGAGTGGCTTTTTTTAAAAATCAAAAAAATGGAGCAAACATTTGGACAAAAAGCAGTAGGCGTTGTGGTAACACAAGGTTTAGAAAATACTCAAGTAGACAAAGTAACCGAAGTAAAAACAACATTTGCTAAAATTATTGATACTGTAAATGATATTGAAGTTAAAAGTTACTTGGGCAACACATTAAAAGGCATGGCTATTAGAGCTTGTATAGAGGCATCCTCTATGGTAGTTAGAATTATAGTACATAAAGAATAACAAAAAACAACTTAAGAAAATGACACAAAAGCAAATTAACGAGTGGAAAGAAAAATATGGGGAAGTTTACGAGCTACCTGTAGACGATAAAACGGCATATTTAAGAATGCCAAAAATGGCCGATTTCAAAAGAGCATTTACGGCTATGCAAAAAGACGGAGAGCTTGCCTTTGGAGAGGTAATGTTAGAGGCCTTATTTATTGGTGGAGATACCGAGATTAAAACAGTCGATGAGTATTTCTTCCCAGCACGAAAAGAATTAACAGAGTTCTTTAACTATGATGATGCCGAAATTATTACGGAGGGTAATAATTCAATTATCATTATTGGAGAGGCAAAATGTAAAGTGCGAGTAATTACTCGTCAAGATATTAAAATTGCCGAAAAGAAAAACCCTTCCGGGAAACCTTTTGTTACACAAGAGAAATTGTTTGAAATGGTTTGTTTAGAAAAGGACGACGCCTTTAATGATAAAGAAAAAGCAAGCGTTCGTTTTCCTTTATATCAGGCCATTGAAAAACTGCAAAATAAGAAAGTTGCAACGCTAAAAAAGCTCTAAACGAGGCGGTCATTGATAACAGTGACCCCTCGTCTTATGAACTTGCCGAGCATTTAGACATAAGATTATTTGATGCTTACTTGAGATACTATATGCACATTCCCGATCCAAATAGTTTGGACGATGAGGATTGGGCGGAGGAGCTTCAAAATTTACACTTTATACGAACCAAAGAAAAAGAAAACTCACAGATACCAACGTAATGAACGCATACGAATTTATCATTAAAATGAAAGATATGGCGAGCTCCACTTTACAAAAAGTAGCGAGTTCTGTAGGCGTTACAAAAACAAAGGTTGACGGTATGGATAACTCTTTAAAAAAGGTTGAGAAAACCTCCCATAGTTTAGGCAATACCATGGACAAACTAAAAAGCAAGTTAGTTGCTGTCTTTGCTGTTGGTGCAATTATGGCTTTTGGTAGTAAAGTAATCGAAGCTCGGTCGGAATATGAAAAATTTAATGCAGTTCTTACTAATACCTTTCAATCGGATAAGGTTGGAGCTGCTGCCTTAAATATGCTTACCGACTTTGCGGCTAAAACGCCATTTCAATTAAATGAGCTAACTGGCTCATTTGTAAAATTGGTAAATCGAGGTTTTGCTCCTACAAAGTCAGAAATGACAAAACTCGGAGATTTGGCAAGCTCTCAAGGTAAAAGTTTTGATCAATTAACAGAGGCAATGCTTGACGCTCAAACAGGAGAGTTTGAAAGGTTAAAAGAGTTTGGTATTAAAGCCTCGAAAAATGGCGACAAAGTAACGCTTTCTTTCAAAGGAGTAACTAAAGAAGTAAAAAATAATGAGGAGGCAATCCGTAATGCCTTGATGCAGTATGGACAAATGACAGGTGTCGCAGGTTCTATGGAGGCAATCTCTAAAACCTTGGGCGGTAAAATATCCAATTTAGGAGACCAATGGAATAGTTTTTTAGTAGCTGTTGGCGGAGAGTCTGGGGGAATTTTTACGGCTGTAATTTCTATACTAAGCTCTGGGCTTGCATTCTTAACAGAGTATTTACCTTATATCTCTGAATGGTTTAATATTCTTTGGAGTATGATTGAGCCAGTTGTTGTTTCTCTTTCAAACTTTGTGCAAGTAGCCTTCGGAATTTCGGGGGCAAGTGAAGTTTTGAGTACGTTTGGAAACGTAATGAGTGGCGTATTATTAATTGTTGACTGGTTTACAACTGGTCTAAATGCAATCACTCAAATACTAACGCCATTTGCAACGGAAATAGTAGCAATAACTGCCGCTTGGTGGCTTTGGAACAATGCAATAGGTGTTTACAACGCTTTAATGTTGGTAAATCCAATTACTTGGGTTGTTTTAGGCGTAATTGCTCTAATCATGGTTATTGGTATGGTTATGAAATATACCAGCGGCTGGGGAGAAAGTTGGAGGCATACTGTTAATGGTGCTAAATTCTTATGGCAAGCCTATACCGATTATGTAAAAGCGAATTTTAATACGTTGGTTAATGTTTTGATGATTGGGATTGATAAGATTAAACTTGGTTGGTACAAGTTTAAAGAGGCAGTCGGTATGGGAGATAGTGCAGAAAATCAAAAGATGATTTCCCAAATTAACAACGATGTCGAGGCTCGTAAAAAATCAATTTCAGACGGTTATAAAAAAATGGTTGACTCTGCTAAAAAGGCAAAAGATGAGTTTAGCCAAGTAGGAATAACCGTAGACACGGACGGAATTAAAAAGGATTTCAACGGTTTAAAAAGCAAGTTTAGTGGATTAGGTCAAAAAGACACAAGTACATCGGCATACGATGATTATCTAAATAAGCAAAAAACCAACGGACTTGGTAAAGGCGACGGAACTGGAAAAGACAAATCAAAATCGGACTCCATTGTTTCGGGAGGTTCAAAAATTACGCATATCACTATCAATATTGAAAAGCTACAGGATGACACTAAAATTTATGTAGATAGTACCGAAAGTGGTTTGAGTAATTTAGGAGAGAAAGTGCAAGAAATGTTATT
This sequence comes from Flavobacterium aureirubrum, assembly GCF_038739835.1. Classification (NCBI taxonomy): domain Bacteria; kingdom Pseudomonadati; phylum Bacteroidota; class Flavobacteriia; order Flavobacteriales; family Flavobacteriaceae; genus Flavobacterium; species Flavobacterium aureirubrum. The sequence goes on along the minus strand of NZ_JBCGDO010000007.1, from coordinate 85,436 downwards.
GCGAGCTGTAAACAGCGTAAACCAAATGCAAACAGGATAATGGCAGAGTTTAATTTACGAGAAATAACCGCGCGAGCTTTGTTTGACTATGTAGGCCCACATTTTCCGGAATGGTGGAAAAAAAACAAGTCAAAATTTGAGTTACCCGATTTAAGAGGGATAAACTCGGAGCAAATAAGGGGAGGTAAATACTTCCTACAATTGAAATTGTCATATAAAGGGCAAATGTTTGAGTTACCTAATGAGCCGTTATTATCGCTTGGACTAACAAAGACAATCGTTAAAACGGCCACCGTTGGAAAACAACGCAAAGGAACGGTTAAAGAGTACATCTGTACCGAAGATTATACGATTTCAATTAAGGGCGTTTGTATTAATGTAGATGAGCCGGAACTATACCCGGCAGACCAAGTGGCGATACTTAATGATTTGGTTGATATTAATGACGCTTTAGAAGTTGAAACGAACGCCTTTTTAGAATTGTTTGGCATTAGAAAGTTAGTAATTGAAGATATAAAGTTTGATGAAATGGTAGGAGAATCGGGTTTGCAACGTTACACGATTTCTGCAATTAGTGATCAAGATTTTTACGCCGATTTAAACGAAAAAGATACCGAAAAAAATAACTTGTTAGCATAATGTTTATACTGGAGAGTAAAGTAGAAATAGGTAGTTATATTTTCAATCAAGTAAACGAAATTGAAATTACCAAGTCTGTTGAGGAGTTGAGCGATACGGCTGTAATTAAGTTGCCCACTCGTTTTAAGGTACGACAAAACGGAGAGCAAAAATTTACAGAAGATGCTATTAAAGTAGGCGACAAAGTAACGATAACTTTAGGCTACGAGGGTAAATATTCGGGGGTTGAGTTTACAGGTTTTGTAAAAAAGATAAGCCCAAAAATTCCCCTCGAAATTCATTGCGAGGACGCTCTTTGGGTTTTAAGACGAAAAAACATTACAAGGAGTTGGGAAAAAACAACAATGAAAGAAATTTTAACGGAGGTTGTAAAGGATACTCTTGTGCAGCTCGCCGATAATATACCGAGTGTAAATTTAGATAAATGGATTATCAAAAATGCAAACGGAGCTCAAGTTCTGGAATCTTTGAAAAAAGATTTATTAATGACGGCTTTTATTAATGATGAGGGTAAGTTGTATTGCGGTTTGCAACAACTCACAAATGTAGGTCAAACGGTAGTTTATGATTTAAACTACAATTTAGTAGAAAACAACCTTGAGTTTAAAAGCAAAGAAGAAAGAAAGATAAAGATTAAATACACCTACATCGACAAAGAAAATAAACGTAAAAGTATCGAGGTAGGCGACCCAGACGGAGAGCAAAGAACCTACCATACAAGTGTAATTTCCGACACTAAAAAATTGGAGGAGATGGCTAATGCCGAAATTGAAAAATTAAAGTATGATGGCTTTGAGGGCGATGTAACGAGTTTTTTAATTCCGTATGCAACCAGGGGAATGAAAGCAAAATTATTAGACAATGAGCATCCAAACCGAGAGGGAAACTATTTTATAAAAAAGGTAGTCACCACTTTTGGAACTGGAGGAGCAAGGCGAAAAATAACAATAGGCAATAAACTATAATGGAGAAAGAGTTACACGACGCATTTAGAAAACTAAAACAAAGGGATGTCGATACATTCCCGGTTAAAGTTTTATCCGTCGATAAGTCTGCCGGAACTTGTAAAGTAACCGATGACGAACTTGAATACACCGATGTAAGATTATCGGCGGTTATTGACGGCAACGATAAAAAGTTTTATTTGTTTCCTAAAGTTGGGAGTTCTGTTTTGGTAAGCCCTATAAACGAGGATTTGAAAAATTTGTATGTAGAGGCATACTCCGAAATAGACGGCTTGGATTTAAAAATAGACGGCGTTCACTTTAATATTGATAAAGACGGTTTTCTTTTGAAAAAGGAAAACGAAACGCTAAAAAAACTAATGGCTGATTTAATTACAGCTATTAAGGCTATGAAATTTACAACGAATAACGGGCCAACTATTAATCTTGTGAATATTGCAGATTTTATCGCCCTTGAAAATAGGTTTAATCAGTTTTTAAAAGGTAATTAAATGTTAGACGTAAACAGACTAAAGAACAAAATAAAACAGGCTTTCATTGATGAGCAAACGGAGGAGTCAGACCATAATGCGAGCGTTGATAGAATTGCACAAAAACTGGCTCAAGCAATTGTTGACGAAATTAAAGAAGCTAAAGTAATTTATACGGCAGGGCTTACCGCTCCTAATGGAGCTGTTACAGGAACTATTAACCATACAATACAATAAGATGGACAATTTTTTAGTGTATATCACATCAATTTTAACTGCTGTAGGCGGTACAGGATATTTTACTTTTTTGTTTGCAAAGAGCAAATATAAAGTAGAGGTACTACAAGCTCGAGAAAATGCCGAAACTACGGCTATTGAAAATGATATTAAATTATCTGGCCATTACAAAGAAATTCTCGACGATTTAAAAAGTCGTTATGAAATTCGTTACAAAGAGTTTGAAGATTTAATGAATCGAAAAGTATTACTTCTTGAGGAGGAGTTGAAAATTAAGGACAGAAAAATTAAACTTCAACAGCAAGAAATAATCGAGTTAAAAAAAGAAAATAGAATTTTAAAAGCAAATGCAAAAAACACTACTACATAATCAAAGCCTTTTAGATTTTACGCTACACCATTGCGGAACATTAAACGGTATCGTTCAAATGGCTGTAGAAAATAATATTGGTATTGCTGACTTTTTAAGTCCGGGTTCTGTTTTATCAGTTCCAAATGGAATTTCAAAAGATGAGCAAATAGTAGAGTTTTACGAAAATAAAAAATTAATTCCGGCTTGTGGTTTTAACACATTAGAGCTATCAAACGCTTTAGATGATATGTTTGCCTATGAGTTTGCAATAAGTTTATAAAATGGGTAGATCAATAAAGGAAATACAACAGACTATTTTAGACGCAAAAGCCACAGCGGTTGAACTTAATGCGTTAGAAGTATTAACGGAGCAAGAGCAAACGTTAAACTCGGCAAATAGTACCAGTAAAGTCGCAATTTGGAGGTTGTGGGTTTGGATTATTGCCTTTGCTCAATATGTACAGGAGCAATATTGGGAAACCTTTAAAGCAGAAATTGAAAAGCGTATTGCCTCGTCAAGAATACATACTCCTAAATGGTACAGAGAAAAAGCACTTGCCTTTTTATACGGAGTTCCCTTGGTTCAAGATACAGACTATTACGATACAACAGGATTAACGGATACGCAGATAGCCAACGCAAAAATTATTAGTAATGCAGCTTCGGTAAGAGTTGTACAAAACGGATACGGAACATTAAGGCTAAAAGTAGTTAGAACCTTGGGAGGAGAGTATGCACCCGTTTTGCCCGAACATTTAACCGCTTTAGACGTGTATTTCAATCAACATATTGCCGATGCTGGAACGGTTGTTAATGTTACAACTGGAGAGGCCGACTTATTAAAGTTGAAAATGGATATTTATTATGATCCGCTAATTTTAGGTGCAGACGGCTCAAGATTGGACGGAACTAATCCCACTCCCGTAATTACACAGATTAAAAATTACTTGAAGTCGATTGATTTTGAAAACGGTAAACTTGTATTAACACACCTTACCGACAAATTACAGCAAGTATCGGGAGTAAATTTACCAGTTGTGCGTGAGGCATACTCTAAATATGGAGCTTATGATTATAGTACTACAGGAGTTCAAAATGTAGGTGCGATTAACGAGATACGCATTGCCGACGCAGGATACATGAAATTAGACGAAAGCGAATTACTAATTAACTATATACCTTATTCAGAGTAATGGACAATGTTTATAACATAAATTGGAGAACTTTTATCATACTTAATTTGCCAGTATTCCTGCGTAAAATTAGATCTATAAAATTGCTCGAGGTTTTTTTTAAACCTGTAGTTCTATTACACTTGGAGTTTTTGGAGTTTCGCCGTCAGGCATTATACAAAGTGAATCATAATTCGCAAATATGTTATTTACAGGCGGTTTTGAATGATAGTTTTGATAACCTACAACGTAGAATTATTATAAGAAATGCCATTTTAAGAGAGCCGTTGTGGTTTTATGAACCCGAAGAAAACAAGCCCGTTTTGTTTTATGAAGAAAGCGATAACAAGCCTGTTTATTTTCGTGAAGAAAGCGAGTTTATTGGAGATGGCGCAGATTTTTTGGTATTAGTTCCAATTGATTTAAAACCAACCAATACTCAAGAAGAAAACGCCTTATTAATTAAAATGAAGGCACAAATTGACTATTATAAACTATTCGTTAAAAACTATATAATATTATGGGTTTAGGTAATAAATTAATCGTTTCTGCTACTGGGTTTCCCGGTACAAATAAAACGTTACGCTTTATTCAAGATGCGTTTCGTGAGCCGCTTGGAGCTTTGGCACAACTTGCAGGAGAAAAAACAATAATTACTGGAGTTGTGGTAACAGGTTCTGACCCTGCTGCAATGGTAGTGTCAAACGGTTTTATTTCTTACAATGGAGAGATTATTCCTTTTGTCGGCGGTAATTATGCAGATACCGTTACCATTATTGAGCAATTTGAAAATGTAAACTATAATACAGATGCTAATGATGATAGTGTTTTAGATAGTTTGCCAGCGTATAGAACTATTTATGCAAAGTGCGGAACTGGTGGGATTGATTTATTTTACTTTGGGGAACTTCAAAGATTAAAAACTATTCAAGAGCTTTCAAATTTTGAACTTCCTGCAGGTGTAGTTATCGACCCAAATTATTTAGCCTTTACGGTTTCAATGCTTAATCATTTAAACTCTATTGAAGCAGGTGCGGAAGTAAATGTTCAAGCGGATTGGAATATGACATCTCCTACCAGTGATGCCTATATAAAAAACAAACCATTTAATGATTTAGCATTTACACATGGCTCAACAATTACATATAATAGAGCAACTGGTCCTAATATGTTCAATTTTACAGTAAATTATGCTTACATCTATCCTCCATCAGGTTATAACATTTATCATTTAGTTGGGTTTGTTCCTTCAATAGGGGAAATAAATTTTAGCGGTGATGTTAATGGAGACGACTCTTTTTGGTGTAATTATCAAGTTCAATATTCAAATGGTAGAATTGTAGTAGCTTGTAACAACTCTGAAAATAGAAGTCGCTCAATTATTAACTATTTAGCAATTTGGAAAAAATGACAAAGACAAATTATTATTTACATATCGTAGAAAGAGTTGTAGTTGCTTTTCATAGCAATGAAATTGATAAGGATGTTTTGCCAAAAGGCGAAAAATTGATAAAAGTTGAAACCGATAATCCAACGGACTATTTAGGGTTAAAAGAAGATGAGATTTTTTTAGACCCTTTACCAAAAGTAAATCATGATGTTACCGATAGAGAAAGTTTAGATTATCGTCGTCAAGAACTGAAAAGGTTGTTTTATGAAATTCAATTTACAAAAGGAATTTTAGAAGACGCTAAGGATTTGGAGGCTTTATATGAAACAAAGCTCCGTGATTATAACGATTTAAAAGCAATATAGAATGAGTACAGTATTTGACATAGAACAAAAACAAGATAGTGCAGAAAAGCTACTTGCCGTTGCCGATAAAGAAACAAAATACATCTTGTTTGCCGATGAGTTTAACGATGTAGCTCGTAAAGCAGTTGAATCGGCCATCCATAATATTGAGTTAGATTTTTCTTGGAGCAAATTTGAAAATCAAAAGCAGTACAATGTAAACGGCATTAATCAAGTTCATTTACTGCGAATGCAATTAAAAGAAGATTGGATTTTAGAAGCAGCTGACGAAGTTTGGTTGTTAATTGACCGATACAAGCCAAAAAGAACAATTAGAACTGGTGGAATAAAACTTAAATCATCAGGATTTAAACATGCCATTTATCCTGATCCTCAAAACCCAAAAAGACCTTCTGAAATTTTGATTACTGGTAAGGACATGGTTTTAGACTTTGGTCAAGCGTTCTATTTTAAAAATGCTAATCAATTTCAGAGTTTAGCTCTTGGTTATGGCACTAAAAATAATCATGATAATAGAAGTTGGGTTTATTTAAGGTTTAGAATTAAAGTAAAAAAAGGCGATAAAACCTATTATTCCAATTCAAAAGGAGTATTAGAAATGATATTAAAGTATGATGAAAATATTGGAAGAAAAACACTAGATTATAAATTAGTCTAAAAGATTGTAAGGAGGTTAAAGACACCACCTGTTAGGGCGATAGAAATTGTAACCCGTAAGGAGGCGATAGAGTCTACCCGAGTTGCTAGAGAAATTGTAAGCATTAGGGACTGGCATAGAGACCACCTGTTTTAAACACTTTTGAAACGGCGAAAGCCACGGATAAAGTTGTTTAATAAAAAATCCACCAAATTAGTGGCAAAAGTCATTAAGGAGGTGGATTTTTAAAAAAATCAACGCTTTGGTAGGATAGCGTAAAAAAGTCCTCCGCTTTAAAAAATCTCTGACCACTTTTTAAACAAGAACCCACAGGCTACGGAGGACATAAGTCTTCTTTAGCTTGTGGGTTTTTTATGTTTAGTGGTCAGAGGCACAAATATAATCATTAATTAATCATCAATCAAAAAACGAATGAGTAAAAATTTTAGGTACAAAGAACAACATGCCGTTATCGTGAAGTGTAGTAACGAGGAGGAGCAAAAACAAATTTTTGAAAAATTAAAAGAAATGGGGTTTAAAGATTTAAAAGTAGTTAGTGTATGAAAATTGAAGTAAATCACAGTTGTAAAAACTTTGAGAGTTTTAGAGCTTAAAAAGTAAAATCGTTATTTAATACCGAAAGTGGCCACGAGTGGAAACATACGGCAGAGCTACCAATAGAAGATGACGAGTGGCAAATAGGACTTATTGTAGGTGCATCGGGTTCAGGCAAAACTTCAATAGGTAAGCAAATTTGGTCAAATGTTGCTATTCACGACCTTTATTCGGGTTGGGATAATAATTTACCCATTGTAGATAATATCGCCCCTAAAAAGTCCTTAAATGAAGTTACGGCATCTTTATCGGCTGTAGGTCTTGGAGATGTTCCGGCTTGGCTACGCCCATTTAAGGCGTTATCCAATGGAGAGCAATATAGAGCGGGATTAGCTCGGCTAATTTGCGATGCTCCCGACAAAGTGGTTATTGATGAGTTTACGAGTGTCGTTGACCGTCAAATAGCTCAAATTGGTGCATCGGCTTTCGCTAAATCGTGGAGGCGAACAAAAGGCAAACAAATCGTACTACTTTCATGTCACTATGATATTGTAGAGTGGTTGCAACCAGATTGGGTATATGATACTCGAACTGGTGAAGTAAAAAAAAAGTCCAAAAACGCCCACCTATCAAGCTCGACATTTGGAAGACAAACGGAACTTACTGGAAGTATTTTAAAGAGCATTATTATTTAGATTTGCCCCACCCTCCTGCAGCTGAATATTTTGTCGCTACGGTAAACGGAGAGCTTGTGGCTCATTTAGCCGTTTGCCCTTTATTTACTGCAAAGGCTTACCGTGCAACCCGATTAGTTGTTATGCCCGAGTGGCAGGGTGCAGGCGTTGGAACTGCTTTTTTAAATGAAGTAATGCAATATCATTTAGACGGTAACGGAAGATGTGGGCATAAATATCACACCTTTTTTCATACTTCACACCCACAATTATGCGGTTATTTGAGGCATTCTAACAAATGGCTTCAAACTAATGCAATGCTCCACGGCTCAAATAAAGTAAGGAGTAAAGATAGTATTAATAGAACTGGAAAAGGCACGATAACTGGGTGTGGTTATGGTGGCCATTTTAGAGCCGTACAGGCGTTTAAATATTTAGGAAAATGAAAAAAATAAGAGTTTTTATATCTGGACAAAAGTATTTCGGAGAGCAAGTTTTCAGCCTTTGTAATAGGCTTGATTTTGTCGAAATTGTAGGCGTATGTTCGCCATTAGATGATAAGTATGTTACAAAAATAGCTCATACTTTTGGGATTAAGCATGTACCAGCAGGAACATTAACCGCTGATACTTTCCCGGACAATGTAGATATTGGAATTACTGCCCATTCATTTGATTATATAGGAAAGAAAACAAGGTACAAGGCTAAAATTGGGTGGATTGGATACCATCCGAGTCTATTACCTCGCCATCGTGGGCGTTCATCTATTGAGTGGGCAATCCGAATGCGTGACCCAATAACTGGAGGTTCTGTATTTTGGTTAAATGACGGTATCGATAGAGGCGATATTGCTTACCAGGACTTTTGCTTTATTGATCCTAAAATGTACGCAATGGACTCAAGGAAAGCAGCACGACTATTATGGGAGCATGAATTACAATCTATGGGGCTACGTTTGATTGAAAAAGCGTTATTTGATATAAGTAACGGAATAATTATAAAAAAGCCACAGAAGAAAGAATTTAGCACCTTTGAGCCGAATACAGATGTAAAAGATGTGTATAAACCCGATTTGCTTATGATTGAGCGTTACGGTTCTCCAAGTACATAAAAAAGCCCCTTATTGGGGCTTTAAATTTCGTTTAAATGTTATTTAAAGAATGTTTATATTTGCTCAAAAAGTGGCACATTTCAATTTACAAAGTGGCACATTTCAATTTTTCGATTATAATTACCAGCAATAGTATCATTAAACATAAAAGTATCTTGCATTACTGCGCCACAATTCATTCTCCAAAAATCATTATTAATGGCATTTAGTTCTGTATTTCCAATAGTAATACTGCCAACAGTGGGTTCATAAAATTTTAATAATAATTTCATTAAGGTGGTTTTACCGCTACCACTTGCTCCAACAATTGCTGTAGTTTTGCCCTCTGGGAAAACACAACTTATTTTTTTTAAAACAAAAGGTGTCGATTTTCCTCCATACCTATAGGATAAATCTTTTAATTCAATAAACTTATTTTGCGGTAGCTCTCTATCTTTGTTTGCAGAGATTAAATCTTCATCATCACGAGTATGCACCTGTGATAATCGTTCTAAACTTATTTTTGCATCTTGCCATGTTTGAATAAAAGTTATAAAATTACTCAAAGGTAGATTTAATTGACCTACAATATATTGTGTTGAAATCATCATTCCTAAAGTTAAATTCCCTTTGACAACAGCTGTAGCAGCCAAAAAAGTAATGATAATATTTTTTAGTTCATTAATAAATGTAGCTCCAATAGATTATTGATATTGTGATAATTTCAAAGAGCTCAAAGATGTTTTAAATAAACTAATCTGTGTAAATTCCCATTTCCAACGGTTTTTTCTTTGAGAATTATTTAGTTTTATTTCTTTTACACCACTAATTATTTGTAATAAATTGGTTTGACTTTGAGATGTTTCATCAAAACGTTTGTAATCCAAGGCGGCTCGTTTTTTTAAGAAAAAGAAAGTCCAACTCACATAAAGTCCAGAACCAATAATAAATACAAAGAAAATTTGAAGATTATAATAAATCAATATACAGTTAAATACTAAAAAAGTAATCATCGAAAATATCATATTCAAAGTTGATGAAGACACAAAATTTTGAATACGGGTGTGGTCGGTAATGCGTTGTAAATGTTCTCCTGCATTTCGAGTATCAAAATATAAGACAGGGAGTTTTAGCATTTTGAACAAAAAATCAGATATCATTTTGATGTTAAAACGACTGGTTATATGAATTAAAAGCCATTCTCTAAAAATGCTTACTAAAGTTTGAGACAAAATCAAAGTTAGTTGTGATATAAGGACTAGATAAATAAAAGGAATATCTCTATTATTAACACCTACATCTACAACGGTTTGCATTAAAAAAGGCAAAATAAACTGAATAACCGTAGCTACTAATAATCCAATAAAAAGTTGTTTAATTAGTTTTTTATATGGTCTAAAATAAGGCAGTAGAAAAGAAAATCCTTTTACTTTTGTTTTGTCCTCTTCTAAATTATAAAACTGTGCATTGGGTTCTAATAATAAGACAAAGCCTGTATCGTCAGTTGTATTTGTCCATGCTTTCTTAAATTCTTCATGTGTGTAGGTAAGTAAACCTTGAGCAGGGTCAGCAACATATATTTTAGTTTTTGATGTTTTGTAAACTACCACAAAATGTTTTTGTCGCCACGGGACAATAAATGGAGTAGGAGCTTCGGCAACCAAACTCTCCATTGAAATTCTCATCCCGAGAGTTCGCATCTCGATAGCTTCTGCTGCTTCTGCAATGCCAGCCATCGTAACACCAGTAAGTGTAATGTTAGCTTTTTCTCTCAAAAATTCTCTCGAAAATTTTTTGCCATAGTGCTTGGCTATCATTCTAAGACAGGTGGGGCCGCAGTCTCTAGAATCTAATTGCTTGAAATGAGGAAATTTATTTTTTATTTCCATATAACCTGGTAAGGATATTTTTCATAAATAGCATTATCCTCATTAATTGTATAACCTTTTTCGTCATCATTTTTTCCTTCGTCTAGCAATGTCATAGCTTCTTTTTCTTTATTAATTTTCATAAAACACATGGCTTTGTAGAATTTCACATCAGAAAAATTTGGATAAATTTTAAGTGCTTTATCAAATTCTATAATTGCTTCTTCCCATTTTTGTAATTCATATTTTGAAATTCCATAATAAAATAGAGCCGTAGGATGTTCTAATCCTTGACGATTTTTTAAAATATCCTCATTATATTCTTTGAATTTTTGTTCCGCCTTTTCATATTCATTCAATTGCAAATAACACAATCCAATATAAAAATTATAGGTATGATCCATCTCATAATTATTGCCAAACTTTTTTATACAATCCTCAAAATCTAATTTTGCATCTCTATAATTTCTTGCAAAAATGCACTTAATAAATGCACGATAGGGTTGCCATCTCTTTGCGTCATATTGAACAGCTTTGTCTATAAAAGGCATACCTATTTCACATTTTCTTAATTTAAAATAAGGCATTGCTTTTTGTTGCCATAAATAAGCAATTGTACTGTCTTTTTTTAATCCTAAATCAATGTTATCTTGCCACTCTTTTGAAAACATCATATGTTGCCACGCTCCATTTTCCAAATGTTCTTTTATTATTGCTTCTTGTTTTGCTTTTTTATCTGCTAATTCCTTTGGAGTTGTTTGGCTAAAACAATTTAAAGCAACAAATAGGGATATTGTTATTATGCTTTTTATCATGATATACTGTTTAAAATTTAGTTTTGTGGTAAAGGGTTTAATTCTAAAAATTTTGAATATGTAAAATTATATGGTTGATTGCTCATATCAAAGTGCTTTGTAGTGTCAAACCATTTCTTATACATATCTTTCCATTTTATCTTTAATTCTCTATAAATTAGCAAACCATCATTTGTGAAATATTCAGTGGCTTTTTCTTCGGAATGTATTGGATTATCAATCAGTAATATATCACTATAGCATTTGTTAATATAAAATGCTATTCTACCCATAGCTTCATGTTTTTTTTTGCCTTCCCAAACATTGTTTTCTATACAAGCATCCAAACAGATGAAGCTAGTATAATAAGTATAAAGCGCATGAAAAATAACATGCAAATCCCTATTTTCAATCAAAGATCCATCGGGCATATTTATTACTTCAAGAATTGTATACTTATCTTTTTTAAAAAATCGATTTGATTCATAAATCATTATATTAAATATTACATGGCCTGTTTGATGTGCAATATCATCCACAAAAAAAACATCATCGTAGTCATCCTGATAAGCATTGAAAAAACCGATTCCTTGGGCAGATAATGTAGCAAATGAATTTCTCTGATATGTGTCAACATAAAAAATCACACATTTTGGTGAATATTTTTCAATGAGTTCATATTGAGTAGAAACGAATGTTCTTATTAGATTATATGCTATGGTTAAAAACTTAATTTGTTTTTTTGTAATGTTTTCTATTTCAACATCTAATAGATGATTTTCTGTATTGAAGTAAAACTGTTTTAATAAAGGAATGGAATATTTTAAAAGTTCAATAGAAGTATTTTCAACAATCTCTAATTCTTCCAAAACAAAATCAATTTCTATGTTTTCTTTAAATAATTTCATATTTGATTTGTCAAAAACAAAACTATCGTTTGGCTTTTTTGTTAAAAACCAACCGATATTTGGTAAATATATTCTGCCAAACTCGTCCGAAAACAAATCAAATTTTATATTTTTTTCAGAATAACCATAAATCACAGATTCTATGGATTGACTCTTTTGCAACTTGTTGTTAAAATAAGCAAACAATAATGGTTCTGAAAATATTTTATCGTTTTCAAAATCTATAAAATCAAAAATGTCTTCTTTTTTTTTATAAAGCAGTATTTTTATGTTTTGGTTTAGTTTTGCAAAACCATCGTTTAAAAAGGGTTTTGAAATATTGTATATAGGGTTATTCATAAAGAAATTTAACAATTTAATATTATTCTGATATTCTAAATAAGTCTGATTTTATTAAAATCAAATCCAATAACATCTTATCTCGTTTAATAGTAATTTTAATTTTATTGCTATTAAAAGCATCTCTCTTTAATAAACAATAATCACCATTTGATAAATTTTCACAATTAATATCGTTTATTTTCAAAACTTCATCAAATATCTTTATCCCCTTTAAATCAGCTGAAGAGTTTTTATAGATTTTTCCAATAATTACCTTACCTTCATAATAAATTAAATTAAATCCAAACGAATTGTTGTTTTCTAAAGGAGTATAAATCAACTCTTGAAAATATACTTCATTATTTTTCCAATCTAATGTGACTATATAATTCTTGAGAATTTCAAAACCTATTTTTTTTGTCACTTTTCTATTTCTAATAGAAACAAGTGTTGAATCAAGTTTTAAATTATTTCCAATTAAAATGTTTTTACATTTATACGTTTGCATTGTATCCAATTCGACTCCAAATGCACCCGGACTAAGTCCATAACTTATTATAGTCCTCAAGTCTTTGTGAATATTTTGAAAATCATTTTTTGATATTGTAAAAGATCCTCTTGAACCTGTATCTATTATTACATTATCAGCTTTGGTTTCTTCTATATAAAAAGGGATTATAGGAGTTCCTGTTTTTTCTATAGTAAATTTAATAGGTTTAAAATCTGAAGACAAATGCAGCGATTTTATATTGTTTGTAAAAATAATTTTTTTTTGAGCATAATTTATTTGCCATACCGCATTTGCCATTAAATTAGCACCAATAACTCCTTGAATATTAACACATCCAATTTCTTTAATGTAATTTAAATCTGAAACTATAGTTGTAATATTTTTAAAAACAATTTTACCTATTTTCAAATCATTAATCTTCTGTTTAGGAAGTTTCTGTATATTTCCATTACTATCAAAAACGTTTTGATAAACTTTACTTTTCTTTAATAAATTAGCAATTTGAATGTCAACTACAACTGGTGCTCCAGTATCGAATAAAAAATTATAAATATTATTTTTGATATCGACTTTTATTATTATTTGCCCTTCAACTAAATCAAAAGGTATTTCCTCTACAAAGGAATTTTGCACTATACTTCCTGTAAAAAATGTATTTTTGTTTTGTGAAAAAACACTAAAAATATTAGTGAAGATTAAAACTATTAATAATAAAGAGAAAATGTTTTTTTTATAAGTCATAATCTTTAAAAAAATACACGACTAATAATTAGTCGTGTATGTAGCAAATAAATTATTGTTCGCCCCAGCTAAATCCAGCAGAATTAGGACCGTTTTCTTCTTTATTTGATCTCCATGCTTTCCCTAACCAACCCCAAAATCCGTGGCAGTCAGACCATGTTCCGCCCTCAATATTACTCATTACCTCTTCGCTTTGTACATTGTCCGCCATTGCTTTAAAGGCATCTAAACTTAATTTTTCTTTTTTCATCATTACTGTTTTTTTTAGATGATTAATAAATATTTTTTTTACCAAAAAACATTTTACAATAATTTTAATTAACCACTGCAGTTAGTTTGCTAAAACAAATGTAAGAATGATTTGTTCAAAGTAAACTCATAACAATTAAAGTAAAGGTAAACTAAAGTGTCTTTTTTTGGTTACTAGAGTTTATTTCATACTTTAGCTAAAAATTATAAATAATGACTCTAGGAACAAAACTACGTAATTACAGAAATAAAAAAGGAATTTCATTAGAAAAGTTGGCAATAGAACTCAATATCTCCAAAGCCGCTATTGGCAAGGGGGAATCAGACAAATCGATACCAAATTCAGAAAACCTTTTAAAAATTGCCGATTGTTTTGAAACTGATGTTTATGAATTACTTAAAAATGTGGAAAATGTGAATTTTGGCAATGCAAAATTTAAAGGCAATCAATATGTGGTCAATCCAAATAACTCTACTATAAATTATTCTACTCCTCCAGAATTGATAGAAAGTATAGTGGATAACCAAAATAAGATTACTGTTTTGATGGAGTTACAAAATGAATTGCTCGTTAGTTTATTAGCAAAAAAAACATAAAAAATTCATTTTTGCTTTGTGTTTTTTTAGTTTAAATCTACAGCAAACTGCGAATCATATAAATTTTTATAATATCCTTTTTCTTTAGTAACTAAATCTTGATGCGTACCTTCTTCTACAATTTGACCTTTATCCATTACAATAATTTTATCAGAATTAACAATTGTAGCTAGTCTATGTGCAATGATAATGGAAGTTCTGCCCTTTGTGATTTTTTTTGTAGCTTTTTGAATTAATTCCTCACTATAAGTATCTATAGAAGAGGTTGCCTCATCCAAAATCAAAATACTAGGATTACTGACGTAGGCTCGCAAAAATGCAATTAACTGTCTTTGTCCGGAGGAAAGCATTACGCCACGTTCTTTAACATCATAATCATAACCACCAGGTAAGCTCTTTATGAACTTATGAACGCCAATTTTTTTAGCAGCTTCAATTACTTCTTCGCGGGTTATTTCAGCATTGTTAAGCGTTATATTATTGTGTATGGTATCTGCAAAAAGAAATACATCTTGCAGAACAATAGCTATTTGTGTTCGTAAACTTTCTAATTTAAAATCATTTATATTTTGGTTATCGACATAAATGGCTCCAGAATTTATTTCGTAAAAACGATTTAATAAATTGATAATTGTAGATTTTCCTGCACCAGTTGCACCCACAATCGCAATTGTTTCTCCTTTTTTAACATCTAGATTAATTCCTTTTAATACTTCCTCATTTTCGATATAACCAAATCTAACATTTTCAAAACGAATGTTCCCTTGGAAATGATTGGCTGTTTTCGCACCATCTAACTGGACATCCTTATCACTATCTAGAATATCAAAAACACGATTGGCTGCAATCATTCCCATTTGCATTTCGTTAAACTTATCAGCAATTTGTCTTAAGGGATTAAATAACATTCCAATAAACATGGTGTAAGAAAATAAATCGCCAAATGTGGTAAACTTGTCACCATCCAAAATATGAAATCCTCCATAAAGCACGACAGCACCAAGAGTTAATGAAGAAATAATATCAGCAATCGGGAAGAAAATAGAATTATAAAAAATAGTTTTTATCCACGCTTTATTGTGTTTCTGATTAATTTCTTTAAACTTTTCATATTCGATAGCTTCTCTATTAAAAAGTTGTACAATCTTCATTCCAGTAACACGTTCTTGAACAAAAGTATTCATATTGGCCACTTGATTTCGAACCTCTTCAAATGCGATTTGCATTTTTCGTTGAAAAATTCGTGTGATGTAAACTAAAATTGGCATCGCCAGTATTACAATCCAAGTTAATCTCCAATTCATGTAAAACATAAAAATGAGTACAACAACCATTTTTAGCATGTCACTAATTATCATGAACAATCCTTGACTAAAAATACGGGCAATTTGTTCAATATCTGATACTGAACGAGTAACAAGTTGACCAACTGGTGTATTATCGAAATATTTTGTTCTAAAACTCAACATGTGTTTGAACAATTTAATTCTAATGTCTTTTATTATATCTTGTCCCAACAAATTGGCCCAGTACACAAAAAAGAAGGATGAAAATGTTTCTAAAATAAGTACGACTCCCATAATGGTTACATAAAACAGCAACCCATATTCATCTTTAGGTTTTATATATTCATCAACAGTTTGTTTTAATAAATAGGGACGAAGTGCAGCAAAAACTGATAATGAAACCGCGAATAAAATTACACCATAATATCTGAATTTATAGGGTTTGGTATATTTTAAAATGCGTTTAAACAACCGTGTGTCAAATGCTTTTGCTTCCATTATTTCGTTATGAGGAAAGTTTCAATCTTGTTAGTGAGAGTTATTTTTCCTCTATATAAATTTTTTAATTTCTAAAAAGGGATATTCAATTTGCGTAAGATATAAACCATGCGCTGGAACTGAAAATCCGGCTTGACCTCTATCTTTACTTAAAATTATTTTTTCAAAATCTACTACTGTAATTTTTTCTGTTCCAATAGCTATCATTGTGCCTACAATAGCTCGAACCATATTCCGCAAAAACCGATCGGCAGCAATGGTAAAGATAATTTTATTTTCATCGCGCTTCCAATTGGCTTCAAAAATACTACAATTAAATGTTCTTACATCAGAATTGGTTTTAGAAAAGCATTCAAAGTCATTGTATTTGAAAAGAATTTGACACGCTTCGTTCATTTTATCTAAATGCAAGGGAATTTTATATAGCCAACTTCCTTCATTATTAAAAGCGCTTTTAAAAGTATGAATGTGGTATTCATAGGTTCTTCGGCTGGCATCAAAACGTGCATGAGCATCGTCAGCTACATTGATAATGTCAAAAATAACTATGTCTTTGGGTAAAAACGAATTAAGTTTGTTAACGAGTTGCGAGGCATTTATTTGATTATCAAAATCAAAGTGAGCATACATTTGTTTGGCATGAACTCCAGTATCTGTTCTTCCAGCGCCAACAATGTCTATCTCAGTTTTTAGTAAAATAGACAATGCTTTATTGAGTGTTTCCTGCACAGAATTGGCATCGGGTTGATATTGCCAACCGTGATAGTTTGTTCCTTTGTAGGCTAATTCTATGAAATATCTCAATGTTGACAGAAATTTATTTGGATTGCAAAATTACAAAATAGAAGAGCATGTGCAATTTCAAATTTCAATTATTAATTTACTTTTGCTTCATGACGAAAATTCTGTTGCTCTCAGATACGCATAGCCATATTGATGATACTATTATAAAATATGTTCAGCAAGCTGACGAAGTTTGGCATGCTGGCGATATTGGTGATTTGAAAGTTACCGATGCTTTGAAATCTTTAAAACCATTACGAGCCGTTTACGGTAATATAGATGATGAAAAAGCCCGAATGGAATTTCCAATGAATAATAGATTTATGTGTGAAGGCGTTGATGTTTGGATTACCCACATTGGAGGTTATCCTGGGAAATACAATCAAACTATTAGGTCAGAAATTCAAAATAATCCTCCCAAACTTTTCATTTGTGGTCATTCACATATATTGAAAGTTCAGTTTGACAAAAAACTTAATCTTCTTCACATGAATCCTGGAGCTTGTGGCATTTATGGTTTTCATCAAGTTCGAACGATGCTTCGTTTTGAAATTGATGGAGACAAAATTCAGAATTTGGAGATTGTTGAAATAGGGAAGAAGTAGGTTAGTTGGAAGTTTGGAGTTTTACATCTATCATTTTGTTTTATATATTTGAAATATGTTTTTATCAATTTTTTTTTAAACTATTAAATTGTTTAACATGAATGATTTATCAAAAAAAACGGGTCCGATTTTGCTAATTGTTTTTGGTGGTTTTTTACCTAGAATTGTTGAAGGTTTTGGCGTAACTATTGAAGGAAATTCTATTTTGGGCGACAGTTTACGAATTATTGGTATCGCCATGATTATTTTTGGATTTATACTATATATCAAATACTTAAAGAAAAAAAATAACGTTTAGGTTCCTCTATTATTAGTAATATTTTAAAATTACCATCACATTTAACTCTGTTCATTTCAAATTATTTAAAATTGTCAATATAAATGAGATGTCGATAGAATCTGAAACAAGTTCAGATTAAATAAAAATCCCAAACTTTCGCTTGGGATTTTCGCAGCACTAAAAAACTAAGTTTATAGGTTTATCGTAATCGATCGACAGATTTTACGAGATCTTCATCCTTTTTGATGGCTTTGTTGGCCAAAACCAAAAGTACGATAGAAAAAATAGGTAGGAACATCCCAACACCTTTCTCAGAAATAGCTGTTTCTCCAGATGTGTTTAGTGTTCGATACACAAATAATCCTAATAAAATTAAATTTAATATGATATTCAATCTGCCCATGACAAATTGTTGTTGTCTTTTTTTATGTGAAATGATACTCAATAGTGATAAAGTATTACTTAATCCGAAAAGAATTACATAAACAATATCCATCATGAAATAAAAGGATTTGCCATTTAGATCCTTCCATAAAGGAAAAATAAAAGGTAGAATGGCATTAATAAATAAACAGCCGAGTAAATAATAGGTTTGAATTCTGAACATGAACTAAAAATTGGTAGACAAAAATATAGTTTCTTTTTAAAAAATACTATTGCATGGTAAAATATTATTTGTATTATTGCATAACAAATCCGCAAGTACTTCAGCCTTCGGACTTTTCTGTATCATAAATTTCTACCCACATTTGTAGTATTTCCAAATTAAAATTTAAATCAAAACAATATTCATGTTTGATATTTCTGCGTTAAAAGAAATGAAGCTATCTGAGCTTCAACAAATTGCTAAATTAGCAAAGACAATAAAAGTTGCTGGTGTTAAAAAAGAGGCGTTAATTTCCCAAATTTTAGAGCAACAAAATAAAACAGCTGAATCTGAAAAACCTCAGGTGACTGATGAAAATGTTGCTGAAAGTAAAACCAAAAGAGCGCGAATTCTTCCCGAAACTAAAAAGCCGATTGAGACAACTCAAAGCGATTTATTTGACACTAATTTTCAAGCACCAGAAAAAACAGAACAAAATCCAATAATTCCAAACAAGAATCCGAAGTTTAAAAAACCTTTCGATAAAAATAAAAAAAGTTCTTCCGAAGAAATTGTTGCTGAACCCACAGAAGACAGTTTAGAAACTGCAGAGAAAAATCTATCAGAAGTCGCTGTCAATCCAAGTCAAAATCCCAATACCAATCGCGAGCCAAGACCAAAACATCAAAATAGGGCAGAGGCACAGCAAAACCGACCACAATCCAATGGTAACGGGAATGAAAAAGCGAACAATAACAATCCCAACTTTAAAGGTAAAAAGCCTAACAATTTTCGCGACTCTGATTATGAATTTGATGGAATTATAGAAAGTGAAGGTGTTCTTGAAATGATGCCCGATGGTTATGGTTTTCTCCGTTCTTCGGATTATAATTATTTAGCTTCACCCGATGATATTTATCTTTCTACATCACAAATTCGTCTATTTGGATTAAAAACTGGCGATACAGTTAAAGGTGTGGTTCGTCCACCAAAAGAAGGAGAAAAGTTTTTTCCATTGGTGAAAGTTTTAAAAATAAACGGACACGATCCACAAGTAGTTCGCGATAGAGTTTCGTTTGAACATTTAACACCAATTTTTCCAAAGGATAAATTTAATATCGCCGATAGACAAGCTAGTGTTTCAACAAGAGTGATAGATTTATTCTCTCCAATAGGAAAAGGACAACGCGGAATGATTGTAGCCCAACCAAAAACAGGTAAGACAATGTTACTGAAAGACATTGCCAATGCCATTGCTGCAAATCATCCTGAAGTTTACTTGATTGTTTTGTTGATAGACGAACGACCAGAAGAAGTGACCGATATGCAACGAAGTGTTCGTGGTGAAGTTATCGCTTCAACATTTGATAGAGAACCTTCTGAGCATGTGAAAATTGCTAATATTGTTTTGGAAAAATCAAAACGTTTAGTAGAATGCGGTCACGATGTGGTTATTCTTTTAGATTCAATCACACGTTTGGCAAGAGCTTATAATACGGTTCAACCTGCGTCTGGAAAAGTACTTTCTGGAGGAGTTGATGCCAATGCATTGCAAAAACCAAAGCGTTTTTTTGGTGCCGCTCGAAATGTAGAAAATGGTGGTTCGTTGAGTATCATCGCTACTGCATTAACCGAAACCGGTTCAAAAATGGATGAAGTAATCTTCGAAGAATTCAAAGGAACAGGAAATATGGAATTACAATTGGATAGAAAAATTGCCAACCGCAGAATTTTCCCTGCTATTGATTTGACATCTTCAAGCACAAGACGAGATGATTTATTGTTAGACGAAAAAACACTTCAAAGAATGTGGATTTTGCGCAAGTTCCTAGCCGATATGAATCCAGTAGAAGCCATGGATACTATAAATGATAAGATAAAGAAAACCAGAAATAACGATGAGTTCTTGATATCAATGAACGATTAGAAAATCAAATCCTAGCTGAAAAGTTGGGACTTTTTATTTAAGCAATGTCACTTTGTCATATTTATTTTTAGTATACTGACATTTTATTCTCTTTTGTTGCTTGGCACAAAAGTTGTCTTATGCCACATAAGTTTTAAAAATTAAACACAATTAACAAAAAATAAAATGGGAAAAATTATTGGTATCGATTTAGGTACAACCAATTCTTGTGTAGCAGTTATGGAAGGTGGAGAACCAGTTGTAATTGCTAACGCAGAAGGGAAAAGAACAACACCGTCTGTAATTGCATTTGTAGAAGGTGGCGAAATTAAAGTAGGTGATCCAGCTAAAAGACAAGCAGTGACTAACCCAACAAAAACCATAGCGTCGATTAAGCGTTTTATGGGTAACAAGTATACAGAAAGCGCAAAAGAAGCATCAACTGTAGCCTATAAAGTAGTAAAAGGAGATAATGACACACCACGTGTTGATATTGACGGAAGACTTTATACTCCGCAAGAGTTGTCAGCAATGACACTTCAAAAAATGAAAAAAACAGCAGAAGACTATTTAGGTCACACAGTTACTGAAGCTGTTATTACTGTTCCTGCATATTTTAACGATGCACAACGTCAAGCTACAAAAGAAGCGGGTGAAATTGCTGGTTTAAAAGTAATGCGTATCATCAATGAGCCAACAGCTGCGGCTTTAGCTTACGGATTAGATAAAAAAGGAATTGACCAAAAAATTGCTGTATACGACTTAGGTGGTGGAACTTTTGATATTTCTGTTCTTGAATTAGGTGACGGAGTTTTTGAAGTATTATCTACAAATGGAGATACACATTTAGGTGGCGATGATTTTGACCAAGTAATTATCGATTGGATGGCAAACGAATTCAATACTGAAGAAGGTATTGATTTACGTAAAGATCCTATGGCATTACAACGTTTGAAAGAAGCTGCAGAAAAAGCAAAAATCGAGTTGTCATCTTCTACTCAAACAGAAATCAACTTACCCTATGTTACTGCAACAGCTACAGGTCCAAAACACTTAGTTAAAACATTAACTCGTGCAAAATTTGAGCAACTTGCAGAATCTTTGGTAAAACGTTCTATGGAACCAGTTGCTAAAGCATTGAAAGATGCAGGTTTATCAACTTCAGATATTAATGAAGTAATCTTAGTTGGAGGTTCTACAAGAATTCCAGTTATTCAAGAGCAAGTGGAGAAATTTTTCGGTAAAAAACCATCGAAAGGAGTAAATCCTGATGAAGTAGTAGCTATTGGAGCTGCAATTCAAGGTGGCGTTTTATCTGGTGATGTAAAAGATGTATTGTTGTTAGATGTTACACCTTTGTCATTAGGAATTGAAACAATGGGTAATGTAATGACGAAGTTAATTGAAGCCAACACTACAATACCTACCAAAAAATCACAAGTATTCTCAACAGCTGCAGATAACCAGCCAAGTGTGGAAATCCATGTTATTCAAGGAGAGAGAACTATGGCTGCAGATAATAAAACTATAGGTCGTTTTCACTTAGATGGAATTCCACCAGCACCAAGAGGCGTTCCTCAAATCGAAGTAACTTTTGATATTGATGCCAATGGTATTATCAAAGTATCAGCAACCGATAAAGGTTCTGGAAAATCTCATGATATTCGTATCGAAGCTTCTTCGGGTTTAACAGCAGAAGAAATTGAAAGAATGAAAAAAGATGCCGAAATGAATGCTGAAAGCGATAGAATAGCTAGAGAGAAAGCAGATAAATTGAACGAAGCTGACGGTATGATTTTCCAAACAGAAAGTCAACTTAAAGAATTAGGAGATAAATTATCTGATGATCACAAAGTAGGCATTGAAGCTGCTTTGACTGAATTGAGAATGGCACACCAATCTCAAGATTTAGATGCCATTCAAAAAGGTCTTGATAACATTAATGCGGCCTGGAAAGTGGCAACAGAAGCAATGTATGCTCAAGGTGGTGCAGGTCAAGGTCAAGCTCAAGAAGCTCAACCACAAGCAGAATCAAATGGTGATAATACGCAAGATGTAGAATTTGAAGAAGTGAAGTAAATACCTTTTTCAAAATGATAGAAAACCGAGTAAGCGATTACTCGGTTTTTTCATTTTGTTTAGCAAACATCCTTTCAATCACTATAACATGCGGAAATGTAATGGCTGCTAAAAATGAAAAGAATATGGAGTCAAATATTTTATAATCTTTCAATAGTATGTATAATATAACGATACCAATTATTGAAATCATCCAATATAAAAATGCTGATTTGATGTAAACTTTAAAGTTGCTTAAAGATACAGTACCATATAAAAACTTGACTTGGTCTGCTAATGATGGAATGCTGTGCCAAAAAATAAAATAAATTGTAAATGCCCAAATTAAAGTTCCTACTTTAAAAATGATTGTAAAGACTAATAGGTATAATAATTCAATCAAAATATTTTTTTTAAAAACTATGGAATTAAAGTAATTATAAATGAACATACCTAATAGTAATACACCAATTGATTTAAGAAATAAAGAAATATCAATGTAGTTAAAATCAATTCCAGTAATATCATACACTACAGACAACACTTCTTTGTCATGAAAATTAAATAGTAAAAAAAGTATAAACAATCCATAAATGCTGTGAAATGCTATTTTAGCAATTTTATTACTATAAATATCCATTCTTTCCCAATGCTGTTCACCAAAATGATAACTACTCACAACAATAAATAGCAGTAAAGCTAACCAAGGAATAAAACTAAATAATAGAACCGCAACTAAAACAACTACGATGTAATGAATTAATGTCTTTTTATAAGTTTGTGTTTTTGCTTTATTTATGCTTTCTATTAGGAGTAAATCATTTGCTCCATGAATGATTCCAAAAGTCAATATTAATAAAAATCCTATAATTAATTGATTCTCATTCTTAAGGAAAGAGGTAAGCCATAATCCTAAAAAGCTTAGTAGTATTGAAATGTTTGATATTTTTTGCATACAATTTTAAATAATGTTTAAATATAATAATAAAATATTAAACAAAATATTTTTTTATTTGTTTAATCTTTTTTATATTTGACTAAACAAATTTAAAACTTTATATTATGTTAAACACTTTCTTATTTTCAGCACTTACGACTGCGAAGATGCTACCTACTGATTATGTAGGATTTACATTTTTTACAGGCTGTATGGCCATGATGGCTGCATCAGCTTTTTTCTTTTTGTCATTAAACCAGTTTGACAAAAAGTGGCGCACTTCAGTATTAGTATCAGGTTTGATTACTTTTGTTGCAGCTGTGCATTACTACTACATGAGAGATTATTGGGCAGCGTTCCAAGAATCTCCAACGTTTTTTAGATATGTAGATTGGATTATTACAGTTCCAATGATGTGTCTTGAATTTTACCTAATCTTAAAGGTTGCTGGTGCAAAACAAAGTTTATTATGGAAAATGATTTTCTATTCTGTAATAATGCTTGTAACAGGTTATTTAGGTGAGGCTGTTTACATGGATCAAGCTGCTTTCTGGGGCTTTGTATCTGGGGTAGCTTACTTTGCAATCGTGTATGAGATCTACTTTGGTGAAGCTGCTAAACTAGCTAAAGCTGCTGGAGAAAATGTATTGGCTGCACACAAAATTTTATGTTGGTTTGTTTTAGTTGGTTGGGCTATCTATCCGTTAGGATATATGATGGGAACTGACGGTTGGTATTCTAGTTTTATACCTAAAGGTAACATCGATGTTGCTTACAACATTGCTGATGCTATCAACAAAATCGGTTTCGGTTTAGTGATTTATTCATTAGCTGTAAAATCACAAAAAGACTAAGTTTTAGTTTTGAATGGGAAAGCCGTCATGTTTAATTGCATGGCGGCTTTTTCTTTTATAATATTTTAATCATATTAATTATTTCTTTATATTGGGCATCTATTATTTACCAAACTCTTTAATTCTATGAAGAAAATATATTTGATGTTAATTGTTAGTTTTCTATCTATAGCTAGTTTTAGTCAAAAAAAGAAAGCTCCAGCCCAGAAAGGTAATGAAACCTCGGCTTTACCAAAATTAGACAATTTTCAGGTTGAAGTTAGAAACAGTAATTTTCAAGTTGCTATAATTGAAAAAGGTAAACCAAAAGATGCAATAGTTGTCAAAACGGTAGATGCTACATTTACTCCAATAAATTGCAAGTTGACATCTTTTACCGCCAATGGTGTCAAATTGTATTTGCTGTCATGGACAGAAACAAGCATCACAAAAACAGAACTGAAAACTGAAAATAAATCAATGGTTTATTCGGTTATTTATGAAATGACCGCAAAGAAGCAAGTATTCTCAAATTATCAACTAACCAATAATATGACAGAAAAAGTTTTTCTAGACAAAAACAAGACTGCTTCTGAAACTCAAGAAAAAATAAGGAGGGAAGGTTTTGAGTTTATTTTAAATCCTGACGGTTCCATTATCCAAAAAAATAAAACACAGCAAAATATGTTGGTGTATGACAAAGATAAAATGGAGTTTAAGAAAAAATAGGAAAAGCGAGTTTTAAGCTCGCTTTTTTTTGTTGAATAGTTATAAGTTTACTCAATTACTTTTATTTCAAATGTTTTATCCCAATTTTTACCTGTAATAAACAAGGTATTTGTTTTATTGTTATACGCAATTCCATTTAAAACATCAGCTTTTGGGTTTTTGATTTTTGCTTTTAACGCAGTCAAATCTAATACTGCTTCCACAGCGCCTGATTTTGGATTGATAACAGCAATAGCATCTTTGTACCAAATGTTTCCATAGATTTTTCCATTTACCCATTCAAGTTCATTTACACTTTTTATTTTACTATCATTGGTGTAAACATTTATATAATCTAACAACTTTTGGGTTTTGGGATCCATAATCCAGATTTTTTCTGTGCCATCTGACTGATAAAGGTATTTTCCATCATTTGCCAAACCCCAACCTTCCACTTTTTTATCATAAGAGAAAGATTTAATTTTCTTCATTGTTTTTGCATCATAAATAAATCCTTCGCCATTTTGCCAAGTTAATTGGTAGAGTTTATCTTCTAAAATTGTGATTCCTTCGCCAAAATATTGTTGATTTAAATCTACTTTTTTGAAAGTTTTCCCTGTTTTGTAATCTACTTTAGCAATATATGACTTTCCATTTTGTCCAGTGCTTTCTACTAATGTATCACGATAAAATTCATAGCCTTGAGTAAATGCTTCTATATCATGAGGGTAGGAATTAACCAGTGTATAATTCAAAAGTTTTGGAACAATACCTGAGGCAACTTCTACTCTTGTTCGAAGCGAAACTGTATCACCTTCAAAATAAACAAGTGCCTTGATGTTTTGATACCCCAATTTTTTTCCAGCCAAATCAAGTGTAAATTTGTTATTGCCTTTTACTGCGCTAACTTTTAGTTTATTTGCAAAATAAATTATACTATCTATAGTTTTGTTTTTTTGATTTAACAAATTGATTTCAAACTTTTCGTTGGCCTGATACATGGGCTTCATACTGTTTTCATCAAAACTGAAAAATCCTTCTTTTTCCTTTTGACCAACACCACAACTAACCAAGTTTAAAGCTAATAAAATGGTTACTAATAGATTATAATTTTTCATGAGTTACACTAATTTTTGTACTGACAAATATATTTATATTGCTCTTAAATTCTTGTGAAAAATTAAAAAGATTGTATATTTGCATCGGCAAGTCCTACACGACCAGCTCCTGCAAAATCCTCCAGGATGGGAACATAGCAAAGGTATGTGGTTGAGCGGTGCGATGTAGGTAGCTTGCCATTTTTTTTATTCTGTACTCGTTTCAGAATCTTTTGAAAAACTACATACAGTCCGAAATTTCTCGGATTATTTTTTTTTCACCAATTCCTTTTCCATGAAATTATCTTGGCAAATAGTAAAGTTTAAATTGAAAGAAACTTTTTCTATTGCGTATGGAAATTACACCAGCAGAGAAGCGTTGATTGTACTGCTTGAAAAAAGTGGAAGTATAGGTTACGGTGAATGTACTTCGATAGATTATTACCAAATCAGTCTTTCAGATTTTACTATTATTTTAGACAAGATAAAAACTCAAATCGAAAAGCAAAATATTGTTTATCCTACTGATTTCTATATTTTTTTACTTAGTTTGAATTTACCATCATTTCTGCGTTCTTCTTTAGATTGCGCTTATTGGGATTTATTCGGAAAGCTTGAAAAAAAAAGTGTTACAGAATTAAATACGATTAATAACTCAATACTTCCCGAGTCCTCATTAACAATTAGTATCGATACAGTTGAAAATCAAATTAAAAGGATTGAAAAATCGTCTTGGTCAAAATTTAAAGTAAAATGTAATCATTTTAATGAAGCTGATATTTTAAAATTATCAGAATTAAATAAAGATATTTCAATGGACTCCAATGGCAGTTTCACAAAAGAAAACTGTTTGTTTATAGAAGACATGGAATTTATTTTAAAATTTAGTTATCTGGAACAACCGATGCAACCTGGTTACGAAAATTATCAAGTTTTGAACAAAAATAAATTTGCGAATTGGATGGCTGATGAAGATTGTCAAGATGGTGCATCTTTACATTTATTGCAAAATCATTATCGTAGCATTAATATTAAATTAGTAAAATGTGGCGGTTTGACACCCGCTTTGGGAATTATTTCAAACGGAAGAAAATTGGGCTTTAAAATAATGATAGGCTGCATGACTGAGTCTACAATTGGAATTTCGGCTAGTGCAGTTTTAGCGCCGTTGTGCGATTATGCCGATTTGGATGGTGCTAATTTAATTGCCAACGATATAGCGAAAGGAAGCACAATTATAAATGGTAAAATTATCTTAAGCGAAAATCATGGCTTGGGTATCAAAATAAACTAATTATCTTTAGCAAGATTTATATCTAATATCTAAAAATATAATATTTAAATTTTTAATGAGTAAAGTAGTATTAATTACAGGCGGTTCGTCAGGAATTGGAAAAGCCATCGGTGAATTTCTATTCCACAAAGGTTTTACTGTATATGGCACTAGTCGCCATCCAGAAAAAATAACGAATTCAGTATTTCCTTTGATTGCTTTGGATGTTCGCAATAAAGAAAGTATAAAACACGCAGTTGACAAGATTATTGCAACGTCAAGTCAAATTGATGTCGTAATCAATAATGCTGGAGTAGGAATAACAGGTCCAATTGAGGAAACGCCAACAGATGAAATGCGAAATAATTTTGAAACCAATTTTTTTGGTCCAATAGAAGTAATTAAAGCTGTTTTACCACAAATGAGAAAACAGAAATCAGGCATGATTATAAATATAACTTCGATAGCAGGCTATATGGGTTTGCCTTATCGTGGTATTTATTCGGCTTCAAAAGGTGCTTTAGAATTGGTCTCTGAAGCGATAAGCATCGAAGTTAAACCGTTTGGAATTGCTATCGTCAATATTGCACCAGGAGAATTTGCAACAGAAATTGCAGCTCATCGCTATCATGCTCCGATAATTGATGGTTCTGTTTATAAAAATGCTTATGAAAATACACTTGGAATGATGAATTCGCATATGCATAGTGGAGAAGATCCTAATGATTTTGCCAAAGAAGTTTATCAAATTATTCAGTCTAAAAATCCAAAGTTGCATTACAAAGTTGGCGCTTTTATGCAAAAATTCTCCATCGTTTTGAAAAGAATTCTACCCGATAGAGTGTATGAAAAAATGCTCATGAACCATTACAAGCTATAACATCATAAAAAATCAATATCAAAAAATCAACTTCAAATTTAAAAATTGAGAATACAAATATTGATTTTGCTATTGCAATTGAATTTTGTTTTTGGAATTGATTTTTTATATGGTAATTGTTATTGAAATTGATTTCGTAATTTTGCGCTGTTAAAAAATGTAAACACAACTTTTATATATATACAACTATGAAATTTTTTATTGACACGGCTAACTTAAATGAAATTAAAGAAGCGCAAGGGCTTGGTGTTCTTGACGGCGTAACTACGAATCCGACATTAATGGCAAAAGAAGGAATAACAGGAAAAAATAATATCCTAAAACATTATGTTGACATCTGCAATATCGTAGATGGTGATGTAAGTGCAGAAGTAATAGCAACTGATTATGACGGAATGATTAGAGAAGGTGAGGAGTTAGTAGATTTACATGAGCAAATAGTTGTAAAATTGCCAATGACAAAAGAAGGAATTAAGGCTTGTAAATATTTTTCTGATAAAGGAGTGAAAACAAATGTTACCTTAGTTTTTTCTGCAGGTCAAGCTTTGCTAGCTGCAAAAGCTGGTGCAACTTATGTTTCTCCTTTTTTAGGAAGATTAGACGATATTTCAACTGATGGTTTAGCTTTAATTCAAGAAATTCGTGATATTTATGATAATTACGATTACGAAACACAAATTTTAGCTGCTTCTGTCCGACACACGATGCACGTAGTTAATTGTGCAAAAATTGGTGCTGATGTTATGACTGGACCATTATCATCAATTTTAGGACTGTTAAAACATCCTCTTACAGATATTGGTTTGGCTCAATTTCTAGCTGACCATGCCAAAGGAAATAAGTAAATCAATAAAAGAAGTTATTTAAAAAAAAGTCGATTTTCATTAGAAAATCGACTTTTTCATTTAACATGACTATGAATACTACTGACCGAAAATTTATTTTAAATTTTTCTCAAAATCTACTTCAAAGATATTTGTAAAAGCATTTTTGATCTTACCTTTTTCATTCATGACAATGGTTCTTTGTATTTTATTAATAGCCCATTTTGCCTTTAAGTCTTCAAAGTTTGTAGACCTTAACTCTGTTATACCATCAAATTTATAGTTCGATAGCAAATTTTTCCAATCTTTTTGAGTGTCGTTTACGTTAATGGCAATAAACTGATATTTTGGATACTTCTTTTTTAATGCAATAACCTTTTTGTGAACCGCTTCTAGGTGAGATATTGATTTACTTGTCCACAGAAACACAACAGTATTTTTTAAAATTACCTTATCAGATGTTAGTTTATTATCTAGTTTGTCTATTAATTCTACTGCTGGTAGTTCATAATTTGGTTTTAAAAGTTGAATCGCATTTCCAATTTTTAAAATCTCGTTTTTATAACTCTTGTCAGTAGAATATTTGTAATAAGTATCGATAAAAATATTGTTATTTACGATATTCTGATCTTCAAGTAGGTATTGAAAAGCAATATTGTTAAGTATTATATTTTTAATCTTTTCGTTTTTAATTAAAGTGTCTGCAATGGTAAGTTTATTGATATTAGTTTTTAAAGATAAATCAACATCCGAAAAATGATTATGATAATTAATAGAAGCCATATTATTTAGTAAATGTGACAAATAATTCACAAAAGGGGAATAAGTAGATAGCAGTGCATTGTTACAGTCTACAGTTTTTCTATAATCATAAAAGTTCTTCGGAATTTTTTCATACACATCTTCCCCAGTTCTCATTTTGTGCATCCTCGGATACAGTTCTTTTTTAGAATAATGAGGTAAATCGACAGAGCTACGGGCAAATTTATCAAACTCTTCATTCCATTTTATTTCATTTTTTTTTGTCGTATAGAAATTTTTGGCATCACGATAAGTAGAGTCGATAAACTTTTGAAAGTTAACTACATCATATTGAAAAACAGGAAACATATTATTTTTATCCTTTTCATTTTTTAAATATTGTTCAATAAGAAAATTATTTTTCTCATCACCACGACCGCAGAAAGATAGTGAGCCGTCAAAATCTTTAGTGTTAACTCGAACCATTAAGCTATCATTTTTATCAAAATATACATATTGATATTCGGGTTCGTGTTTAAAGGTGTATAATCCTGGAGACAAGGAGTCGAAATGTATAAAAAAACGGTTTTTTTTGTCGAGCTTTAAGGTATCAATTACCTCATTATCTTTGCAAAAGTAAACGTATTCACTATTTGGATTTACTATTTCTCCACCAAAATACGCAACATAGTCATTTGCCTTAAAATCGCTTTTGCATGAAGCAAAAAACAAAAATAGTACCAGTGCTAAACTGATTTTTTTCATTTGACTTAACAATAATATTTGAAGATACATCAACAACAAAAATATCTAGATGAATCGAATATTTCTGTTAATCATTAGTTAAATATAATTAGCACAAAAAGTCTGATTTATTGTTATTTATCTGGGAAGTCTATTTTTTTAAAATCGCTTAAAATCTCGTTTATTGTAATTTATTTTTTACAAATAAAACTAGCTGCTTTTTATTTTAATCACTGAACACTATTCATTACTTTTGCAAAAAAATAAAACATTTTAGTCCATGCTCACAGTTTCTAATTTATCGGTACAATTTGGCAAGAGAATATTATTTGATGAAGTTAATACCACTTTTACGCAAGGTAATTGTTATGGTATCATTGGAGCTAATGGCGCAGGAAAATCCACTTTTTTGAAAATTCTTGCAGGTGATATTGATCCAACATCGGGAAGAGTAATACTTGAGCCAGGTAAACGAATGTCGGTTTTGAACCAAAATCACAATATGTTTGACGAGCATACGGTTTTGGAAACTGTGATGATGGGAAATAAAGTACTATTTGCCGTAAAATCTGAAATGGATGCCTTGTATGCAGATTATACTGATGAAAATGCCAATAGAATAGGAGAGTTGCAAGTTCAATTTGAAGAAATGAATGGTTGGAATGCAGAGTCTGATGCGGGTTCTATGTTGTCGAATCTAGGAATATCGTCAGATATGCACTATACTTTGATGAGTGAAATGGAAGGGAAAATGAAAGTTCGTGTCCTTTTGGCACAAGCACTTTTTGGAAATCCAGATGTGCTAGTAATGGATGAGCCAACCAATGATTTGGATTTTGAAACCATCACATGGTTAGAAAATTTCTTGGCCAATTATGAAAATACCGTTATTGTTGTTTCTCATGATAGACATTTTTTAGACTCCGTTTGTACTCATATTTCAGATATTGATTTTGGAAAAATTAATCATTTTTCAGGAAATTATACTTTTTGGTACGAGTCCAGTCAATTGGCCGCACGTCAGAAAGCACAGCAAAATAAAAAAGCAGAAGAGAAGAAAGCAGAGTTAGAAGAATTCATTCGCCGTTTTAGTGCCAACGTAGCAAAATCTAAGCAAGCTACTTCGCGTAAAAAAATGATTGAAAAATTAAATCTAGACGAAATCAAACCTTCAAGTAGAAGATATCCTGCTATTATTTTTGATGTTGAAAGAGAAGCTGGTGATCAAATTTTGCATGTTCAAAACTTAGCTGCTTCTGTAGATGGCGAAGTATTATTCAAAAATGTTGATTTAAACATGGCAAAAGGCGACAAAGTAGTTGTTTTTTCCAAAGACTCGCGTGCAACAACCGCTTTTTATGAAATATTAAATGGAAATCAAAGAGCTGATGCAGGAACTTATGATTGGGGAATTACAACCACTCAATCTTATTTGCCAAATGATAATAGTGAATTTTTTATTGATGGAAGTTTGAATTTAGTTGATTGGTTACGCCAGTTTGTAAAAACCGAAGAAGAGCGAGATGAAGTTTATGTTCGTGGTTTTTTGGGAAAAATGATTTTCTCGGGAGAAGAAGCGTTGAAAAAGTGTACGGTCCTTTCTGGCGGTGAAAAAGTTCGTTGTATGTTGTCAAGAATGATGATGATTCGCGCTAATGTGTTGATGTTAGACGAGCCAACAAATCACTTAGACTTAGAATCGATTACAGCATTCAATAATTCACTGAAAAATTTTAAAGGTTCCGTATTGTTTACAACACATGACCATGAGTTTGCGCAAACTGTCGCAAATAGGGTGCTTGAAATTACTCCCAATGGATTTATTGATAGATACATGACTTTTGACGAATACTTAGACGATGAGAAAGTTCAAGAGTTGAGAAAGAAAATGTATAACTAGTGATAATCAACCCAAGCTAAAACTTGGGTTTTTTTATTGAAAAATCGGAGTAAAACTATCTTTAATAAATTCTATTACTGTGCGATTTTACAAAAGTATTTAAAAGCAATAATGCTTTTTTATTGCCAATATTTTGTAAATTGTTTTTACTAATATCGTTTAATCCTGTTATCGCAGTGATTTCTTTGTAGGATGATGAATGAAAACCCATTGTCCATTCGTTAAATTGTCTGGCTACTTTTTTACCTTCATGAACAACAATTATTCCTTTATGTCGTGTATCGGTTTGTATCTTGGAAAATAGATTGTAAACATCATTCTTGTTTCCTTCTAAAATTTGAAGAAAATCACCATCGATATACAACAAAATTCCTGTTATATTATGTTCAAGATTATATTGGCGGGATTTTTGTAATAAGCCACGAATATCTTCTTCTAAAAGAAATTTAGTTCCCGAACTCATGTAAACTAACTCATACATACCAATAATATTTATTTAAAGTTACAACAATGAAAATTAATATCGGGATTTATTATCTTAAGATTTCTGCAAACTATGATATTTTTTAATTCTTAGCTCATTATTCATATATTTGCATACCAAACAACACTGCTATGAGTCAAAAAATATTGCTCACTTCTACAGAAGTCAATATCATACTCCATCGTTTGGCTTGTCAATTAATTGAAAATCATCTTGATTTTTCAAATTCAGTTTTGGTAGGTATTCAACCACGTGGTATTTTTTTTGCAAACCGTATTAAAAATATTTTAGAACAAAATTATCAAGTCAAAGATGTTAAGCTCGGATTTTTAGATATTACGTTTTTCCGTGATGACTTTAGGAGAGGAGAAAAACAATTAGAAGCAAATAAAACCCAAATCGACTTTTTGGTAGAAGATAAAAAAGTAGTTTTTATTGACGATGTACTTTTCACTGGTAGAAGTATTAATGCAGCATTAACTGCTATTCAATCTTTTGGGAGACCATCAGAAGTAGAACTTTTGGTATTAATAGATAGAAGATTCAGTCGACACCTACCAATTCAGCCTGATTACCGGGGAAGACAAGTAGATGTTATTAATAATGAAAAAGTAATTGTCTCTTGGAATGAAAAAGATGGAGAAGATGCAGTTTACTTGATTTAAGATTAATTATTTTCGATTTAATTTAGATTAAAAACATTCAATAAATTACTAAAATGTCCGAACTGTCCGTTAACCATTTATTAGGCATAAAATACTTAAAAAGAGAAGACATCAACTTGATTTTTGAAACTGCTGATTATTTTAAAGAAGTTATTAATCGTCCTATAAAAAAAGTTCCTTCTTTACGCGATATTACGATAGCCAATATTTTTTTTGAAAATAGCACGAGGACAAAACTTTCGTTTGAATTAGCACAAAAGAGGTTGTCAGCTGATGTGATTAGTTTTTCAGCGGCACAGTCTTCTGTAAAAAAAGGAGAAACTCTAATTGATACTGTAAACAATATCCTTGCAATGAAAGTAGACATGGTGGTGATGCGCCATGCCAATCCTGGAGCAGCATATTTCTTGTCACAAAATGTAAAGGCAAGTATTATTAATGCTGGTGATGGTGCTCATGAACATCCAACACAAGCTTTATTGGACAGTTTTTCGATTAAAGAAAAATTGGGTGAAGTGGGAGGAAAGAAGGTAGTAATTGTTGGTGATATATTGCATTCCCGAGTAGCGTTATCTAACATTTTTGCGCTTCAAATGCAAGGTGCAGAAGTAAAAGTTTGTGGACCAAAAACATTAATTCCGAAATATATTGAAAGTTTGGGAGTATCGGTCGAGTCTGATCTTCGAAAAGCACTTGAATGGTGTGATGTGGCAAACATGCTTAGAGTTCAAAACGAAAGAATGGATGTTAATTTTTTTCCATCAACAAGAGAATATGCGCAGCAATATGGCGTTGATAAATCGTTGCTTAATTCGCTGAACAAAGAAATTGTTATCATGCATCCTGGGCCAATCAATCGCGGTGTAGAAATTACTTCTGATGTTGCCGACTCTCAACAATCTGTAATATTGGATCAAGTAGAAAATGGTGTAGCAATTAGAATGGCTGTGATTTATTTATTAGCAGCAAAAATTCAACAATAAAAAATCCTCTAGCGTTAACTAGAGGAATTTTATCTATTCTATCTTAAAATTTTTAAGTTGCTTTAGCTTTTCTTTCCATGTGGCTAATTCTTCTTTCTTCAATTCTATGTTTTTCAAAACTTCTTTAACCATGGGGTTATCGGCTTTAGCTCTACCAAAAAATTGAATATTATTTTCTAATTGAAAAATTTCGCTCTGAGCCTCTTCGATTCTACGCATGATAAAAACTTTTTCATTATCTAGTTTTCTAGAGTCTGTTCCGGCTAAATGGTCAAGTTTATTGGCATATCGCGCCATTTCATTGTCTTTTCTACTAAGAGTCAGTTTTTCGAATAAAGCATCGAGTATTTTATTGAATTTACCTTCAATATGTCTGCGAGCAAAAGGAACTTTTCCAAAACTCTTCCAAGTTTCAATGTGTGCTTTAATAGAGTCTAGATCTGATTTATGCTCTCCAATTAACTCGAAAGATTTTAATTTTTCTAGGTATTCTTTTTTCTTTTCGAAGGCTTCTAGTTCCTCTGCATTGGACTCGCTTCTTTCTTCTTTAAGCTTTTCAAAATATTGATTACATGCCGTTCTGAAATCAGTCCACAGTTTGTCGGAAAATTTTCTTGGAACATGACCTATGGTTTTCCATTCTTCCTGAATCTGTTTCATCAATGGTGTTGTGGCAGCAAAGTCAGTACTATCTTTTAACTCAATGGCTTTAGCTACAAGTGCTTGCTTTCTAGAAAGATTGTCATTTTGGTCTTTCTTAATTTCTTTATAAAAAGAGTTTTTTAACGAGTTGAAGTCTCTAACTGCATTTTTAAAAGCAGTCCAAGTTGCTTCATTAACTTCTGATGGTACTTTTCCTGTCTTGAAAAATTCATCTCTTAAGACTTCAACTTTTGCAACCTGTGCTAACCAAGCTGTGTGAGAGCTCACTTTTTCTTGGGCTAAAACTTCAATTTGTTCAATAAGTTCCTTTTTCTTTACAAGATTATTGGTTTCAACTTCACGGAGCTTTTCAAATAAAACTTCGCGCTTATCATGCATTTGTTTGGTTAATTCGCTAAATCTGTTCCAAATTTCATCACGATGCTCTCTAGAAACTGGACCAACTTCTTCTTTCCAAATTCGATGTAAGTCTTGTAACTCACGGAAAGCTTTATTGATATCATCTTCTTTAATTAGTTCTTCAACGCGCTCAATAATTTTTAGCTTTTGTACTAAATTATGTTTAAAATCCAAATCTCTAATCTCTCTATCTAAATGTAGAATGTCATAGAAATTTTCTAAGTGGAAATGATAATTATTCCACACGTGGTTGTATTTATCTTTCGGTATCGGACCAGCAACTTTCCAACGATCTCTTAAATCATTGAATTTTTTTAACGTAACAGGAATACTATCTTGACTATGAACAAGATTTTTCAATTCTTCAACTATCGATAATCTATTTTCTAAATTAGCTTTTAGATTGTTTTGAAGGCTTTTAAAATGATTATTTAATGTATTTCTGTATTGCGTATATAATTGATCAAATTTTATTTTTAGTGGAAAGTGATAGTGAAAATCTTCTTTAGGTTCTGTTTCGTTACTTTGTGTTTCAGCTAAGAATTCTTCTTTTTTCTCTTCAATAAAATGGTGGTATTTTGATAAAAAAGATTTTTTTAATTCTTCTACATGGTCTTTAACAGACATTACTTTTTCAATGGTAACTAAATGTCCTAGCTCATCAACGAGCTGTTCCATTGAAAGTGCTTCATAATCGAGCATTGGAATTTCATGTCGATCTTTCAAAGTTTCATCTTCACTTTCTTCAGCATTAACTTGTTCAATGGCATTAATAACGAATTGATTTTCTGTATATGCTATATTTTCGTCAGCAGCTATTACTACAATCGCGTTATCATTTGCTAATTCTTTTACTGACGAATTAATACTATTTTCATTAAAACGCGTTTCTTCAACTGGTGCTTCATCAGTATTTTCAACCGTTTCTTCTACCAATTCTCTGATTTCAGTAGCTAATTCAATCTCGTCTTCTGTAAGTTCCTGTGTTAAAATAGCAACAACTTTCTCTGTTGATGTATCTGGAACAGGTGTTATAGTTTCCTCTTTAGGAATTTCTACTTCTAAAGCAGTTTCAATATTTTCTTCACTTGATGAAGCTTGGTTTAAAGCTTCGGTAGCGGAAAATTCTGATGAGTTATTAATTACACTTCCATCTGCATCTTGCAGGTTATCATTCTTTTCTTCTAACATTTTGTGAATGTTTAAGGGTTAAACAATTTGAGGGCGAAAGATAGTAAACTACTGTTGAAATACAAAGAAAATCAATGTTTTCTGTGTATTTCGTGCAAAACAATAAATAGCTTTAATCACAATTAAAAAACTCTGTTGCTTTACAACAGAGTTTATTTGAAAAAATAAAATAAAATTTAGTTTATGATTACTTTTTTTGTAGCTGATGCATTATCGGAAGTAAATCTCAAAAAATAAAATCCTTTTGGTAAATTGCTTATAGAGTAAGTATTGTTATCAAAAATTGGTTTCTTTATTTGCTGAACTAGTTGACCATTTATAGTGATGATGTCAATTTCTTCCACAGCACTATTTGATTGAATTGTGATGATGTCTTTAGCCGGATTTGGATAGATTGATATCGTGTTTTCGAAGTCAAAAGTTGGATTGTCAAGAAATACCGTCGGCCATCTATTCTGTGCCATTGGTCCACCCCAAATTAAAGTTGCTAAATATGGATTATCGATAAATGGATTTCTGTTTCCTTGTCCAAGGGCATTAAATGGATTACCCAAGTAGGTGTTTCTATTATCTTCATATTGAGAAACAGGATCTTCCGCATTCCATTGGAGTAAAAGATTAACCATGCTGGGATCATTAGCATTTGTAGTTCCTGTTGCAACATATGTTGGTAGACATTGTATACCATAATGCAAATACATATACATAATAATCCGTGCTACATCTCCTTTCCATTCATCTCCTGGATACCAATTTGCTCCAACAGGTCCCGAGTTTCCTGAACCAGCGGCAAATAATCTATTTCCTCTATTACTATTTCTTTGCACATCACAAGCTCGCAACATATGTGCATCAGCACCTGGTCCGAACTGCCCTAAATCAGGAACTCCAAGAGATTGTGCGAATATATGTTCTCTATTCCAATTTCCATCAGCACCGCTATTAAATTCCTTATTTCTAGAGCGATCATTTGTTACATCGGCGTCGGAGCCATTTTCCCATCCATATACCAATAGAACGTTATTGCTATTTGTTGGGTCTAAGTCTACAATTTTAAGTGCATTCCAAACATCAGGAGTATAAGACAAAAAATTAGTATGCCTATTAATAGTAGTTTGTGCTAAAGCATTTCGCAAGTTTGTACCTGTTTGCGTCCAATTAAATCCATTATAATATGGGCTTGCTGGTGCACCAGCTTGCGAAAAAATGATAGAGCAGGTTAATAAAAAGTGTAATGTGATTAATTTTTTCATTATATTATTTAATTTTTTCGTTCAA
This sequence comes from Flavobacterium aureirubrum, assembly GCF_038739835.1. NCBI lineage: Bacteria > Pseudomonadati > Bacteroidota > Flavobacteriia > Flavobacteriales > Flavobacteriaceae > Flavobacterium > Flavobacterium aureirubrum. The sequence continues at coordinate 47,299 of NZ_JBCGDO010000007.1, read as the reverse complement.
GTAATGCCATATAGAAGCCATCATAGCCAGTATCTTGCGCTAATATTTTGGTATCTTTTATAAAAGTAAAGGATTTACCGATTTCAGTGTTTAAAAACCGATTAACTTGTTCTTGATTTTCAGATGGAAGAATAGAACATGTAGCATACACTAATTTTCCTCCTGGTTTTACAATCTTAGAATAATTTTCTAACACCTCGGCTTGCACTTTTTTTATGTTTTCGATGAATTCTGGTTGCAATTTCCATTTAGCATCAGGATTTCGCTTTAAAACCCCTAGTCCGCTGCATGGTGCGTCAATTAATACTCGATCAGCTTTTTCATGGAGCTTTTTTATCACTTTGGTACTGTCAATTATTCGATATTCTATATTAAAAGCACCATTTCTTTTGGCTCTTAGTTTTAATTGTTTCAGCTTGCTTTCATACAAGTCCATAGCAATTAATTGTCCTTTATTTTGCATTAATGAAGCCATATGTAAAGTTTTTCCACCAGCACCAGCACAAGTATCAACAACTCTCATACCAGGTTGAACATCTAGAAAAGCGGCTACTAATTGTGAAGAAGCATCTTGTACTTCGAATAAACCTTCCTTAAAAGCATCAGTCAAAAAAACGTTAGATCTTTCTTTCAAAATTAAAGCGTCAGGCTGATTTTTTAAATAATCGGTTTCAATATTTAAATCCATTAAAATAGCTCGAAGTTTTTCTTTTGTAGTTTTAAGAGTATTAACTCTCAAAATAACTTGTGCCTGCTTGTTTTGAGCTTCAATCTCTTTTGTCCACAACTCTTCTCCTAATTCTTTTAAACCTAACTCATCCATCCAATCAGGTATGGACTCACGCATTTTTCTAATTTTTGATAATTCGTCAAAACGGCCTTTAATTTTTCTTTCAGGCGTACCTTCTAGTTGTCTCCAATCTGGTATCGGATAACCACGTAAAACTGCCCAAACAGCGAATATTCGCCACAATTGCTCTCTATTCAATGGTTCTTTAACATCGGCAATTTCCATGTACAGTCTTTTCCAGCGAACTATTTCGTAGATGGTTTCTGCAACAAATTTTCTATCGGAACTTCCCCAACGTTTGTCTTTTTTTAGGGAACGAGCAACAACTTTATCAGCATATTCTCCTTCGTTAAAAATAGCATTTAAAGCGTCAATGGTGGTATAGACTAAGTTTCGATGTAATCGCATGTTGTAATAAAAATAAGCAAACAAAGATATTGGTTTTTTAATACAGTTAATCAAATTTAACTGCCTAAAAATAGAAATGATACATTATTACTTGCTATTTATGCCATAGTTTAGTTTAAAATCGGATATTGAAACTCAAAACTTTTTAATTTTTCAAATAAATTTAAAATGATAAATATTACATCTATTAAATCACAAAAAAACTTAACACGACATTTTATTTTGGATTTTACAAATTCAATTATTTCAAATCAAACAATTATGTTGTTAAATTCAGTAAATGATTTAAAAAATATTTCACGTAACAAAAGTGTAGGGTATCAAATTTTTATTTAGCATTTTATAATCAAAATTACTATTTCTCAAAAACACACTTATGAAATAATCTAAAATACTATATTTTCATCTAATCTTTTTTTTAAAAATAATGATGTTATATTTAATGATAGAAAGATTACAATATAGTTTTATCGCCTCTAATTCTGTGCATCTCAATTTTTTCTGGTGCATGCAGAACTAACGGAAATTGCTCAATTTTAACAGAACTACTATCTAATCCAAAACCTTTTTCTTCAGATAAACTGAATTTTTTGATGATGAAATAAGTGTTCATTACTACTTTTTCAAAAAAGGTTAAGTCACTATCGTTTGAAAGGAATTTTTCAGATAATACAACTTTAAAATCTCCAATAATATTATTTTTATTTAATGACTCATATCGACTTGTAATATCAACTTCGCCATTTTTCACCATATCTTTTAAAACTTCTTTGAACATCAAATTAATTTTAGTTGGCTCACGAAAACCAAGATAGAAATCAATTCTAAACATATCATCTTTCATTATTTCAGTGACCTTATATTCTTTTTTATAAGGCTCATTTAATACATTTACATGAATAAACCAGTACAAATCGGCACGTTTTGGTCTTTTTTGAAGTATAGAATACATTACTTTTTCTTCAATTTCGTCGCTTCTGTTTGAGTTAGTCATATATACTAAATGTGTAGCATATTTGGGTATAGATAAATCGACACTTAACTCAGAAAGTACTTTTTTGTAATCGTCAATTTTGACAATTTTAGTATAGTTTTTACTAATTTGTTTGGCCAAATACCAAGTTGCCATGATGCCTATTAAGCCAATTGCAATTATTAATGTTACAAAACCACCATGAAAAAATTTTACAACATTTGCATAAAGGAAGCTGAATTCTATTACTATATAAACTGTTATTAATGGAATGATGAAAAATAGTTTAACTCTTTTTAAAATCAAATAAAAATTCAATAAAACAGTGGTCATTATCATACATAAAACTATAGCTAAACCATATGCATGTTCCATATTAGAAGACTCTTTAAAGTACAAAACAATTCCAATACACCCTAATAAAAGTAACCAATTTATTGACGGAATATAAAGTTGACCTTTTACTTCTGTAGGATATTTAATTTTAACTTTCGGCCAAAAATTAAGACGCATTGCTTCATTAATTAAAGTAAAAGAACCACTAATCAGCGCTTGTGAAGCAATCACAGCAGCCATAGTTGCAATTACAATTCCAATCGGTAAAAACCAATCTGCCATAATTAAATAGAACGGATTACCTGCTTTTCCACCAAGCTCTGCCAAGGTTTGTCCTTCGTGATTTATTAAATAAGCACCTTGACCAAAATAGTTTAAAAGCAACATCAATTTAACAAAAATCCAACTTACCCTAATGTTTTTTCTTCCACAATGACCCATATCAGAATATAAAGCTTCTGCTCCTGTTGTGCAAAGGAAAACTGCGCCAAGAACAAAGAAACCCTCAGGATGAATTTGCAGTAATTCATAGGCATAATAGGGATTTACAGCATGGAAAACACTGAAATCTGATAGAATTTGAATAGTTCCTAAAACTCCTAACATAGTAAACCAAATTAGCATCATCGGTGCAAAAAAACGCCCAACAAGCTTTGAACCAAATTGCTGTATGGTAAACAATGCAATTAAAATTCCTATAACAATAGGTATTGTGTTTATTTCTGGATTAAAATTTCTAAGTCCTTCAACTGCTGATGATACTGAAATGGGTGGTGTTATAATTCCGTCGGCAAGTAAAGCACTACCACCAATTATGGCTGGTACAATTAGCCATTTAATTTTGGTCCTTTTTACAAGAGCAAACAAGGCAAAAATTCCGCCCTCGCCGTGGTTATCAGCACTTAGCGTGATAATGACATATTTTAGTGTTGTTTGTAGTGTTAATGTCCAAAAAATACAAGAAATTCCTCCTAAAACAATATCCCTCGAAATTGCATGAACTCCTAATATAGCTTTCATTACATATAAAGGCGAAGTTCCGATGTCACCATAAATAATTCCTAATGTTACTAGTAATCCACCAGTGGTAAGTTTGCTGTGAAGCTGATGATTATGAGCATTCATAAAATAATGTTAAAAAGGATTGCAAATGTACATTTTTTTTAAATCTATTTTTCATGTCCATATTTTATTGAATAAAAAAAAGAGCATTCGCTCTTTTTAAGTTTCATCTTGGTCGCTTATCTCTATATTGTTGCAATAGCTTTCTGTTAAAATCTTCTTCGGCTTTCTTGAGCTTTAAAATTTTAATTGGAGGAATTACACCTTTCAAATTACTGATTAATTTCTTTTTGGCTTGATACAACTCGTCTTCGGTGCTTTCCATTTGTAACAATAAAGTTGAAGCCTCTTTTTCGGACATTTTATTTAGTGAATCGTCATCTATTCTATCTAAATAGCCTTTCATTTTTTGTTTTCTAATGTCTTGCTGTTTTTCTTCAAAAGCATTATAAATAGGCCAAAACTTGGCAGATTCTTCAGAAGTTAATGATAGTTCATCAGTGATGAAGGCTATTTTTAAAGATTTGATTTTATCTCTTTTGCCTTTTATAAGTAAGCCATTTTGCGCAAACCCAAATGCTGAAAACGATATTAAAATGACAAGAATTATTTTTTTATGTATCATAATTTAATTAATTAAGTATTGTTCAAATTCGAAATTGTTAATTAAAATTTCTTCTAAATCTTCTTCTTCAAGTTGTAAGTCAATTTTAATTTTTTCTAGATCTTCGGTTTCTAGAGAGTTTACTAGTTCTTCCTCTGTAATGTTGGAATGAAAGGTTAGATAATCTTCTAATACTTCTGAATTTATTTCATTCGAACTCGATTGGTATATAAAGTATACCGGAATTGATAGCAATAAAATCAAAATAGCTGCTACTTTAAAAAACCATTTTTTTCTATTTTCAAAAATTGAAAATACTTTTGTCTCACTCGCAGGTAATTTGGTTAGTAGTTTTTCTGAGAATGAATCGAAATAATCATCAGGAACGTTAAATCCCGAATTGATTTTTGATCCATTATCTAATTTAAATTCTTTCATGCTTTATAGACTTTTTTAATTGTATTTGGTTTAATTTGTTGTCATATAGTTTTCAATTTTTTTTACAGCATGATGATAAGATGCTTTCAAAGCACCAACAGATGTGCCTAGTATTTCTGACATGTCTTCATATTTTATTTCTTCAAAATATTTCATTTTAAAAACTAATTGCTGTTTTTCAGGCAATGAAATAATGGCTTTTTGTAACTTGAGTTGAATTTCATTACCATCAAAATAACTATCTGCTTTCAAATTATCTACTATTTTACTTTGTAAGGCTTCACTAGTTGTGCCATTTCTTTTTGCTTTTAAGTTGATAAAAGTGATGGCTTCATTAGTAGCAATACGATACATCCAGGAGAATAATTTACTTTCTCCTTTAAAATTTTTCAAATATTGAAAAACTTTCACGAAGGTATTTTGCAACACATCATCGGCGTCGTCGTGATTAAGAACAATATTTCTAATATGATTGTAAAGTGGTTTTTGATACTCGCGCAAGAGCTTTTCAAACGCTTGATTTTGCGTTTTTGGATTTATTAATGCTTCAATGAATTCTTTTTCTTCTTGCAAAGCGAAAATTTATCAATTGGAATAAAGATACGCTAAAAGGTTTAATTAGTTGAAAAATTATGGAATTTCAGCAGGAGTTGAAACTGGTTCCACTGTTTGAGCTTCTGTTTTAATAACGGGAACAAGAGGTTGTACAACACTAACTTTTGGAAAGACAGGAATGTAAATTTCGGTAACCCATTTTGAAGGTTGTTTTACATCATCTATAGTTTTGACATAGACTTCTACATATTTGCCGGCAAAATTTTGAACCAATCCGTTATCAACGATATACTTTTCCGCTTTTTTCCACGCTTCGTTTATATGTGAATAATCACCTATTAAAGTTGTTTTTAAACAAGTAAAAGGAACGATTTCAGCAGTAGTCATATCACTCACAGCAGAAATGAAAATTTGTTTTTCAGTAGGAATACAAACTGAAAAAGTTACAAAATCTTTGGATAAGTCATAGGTATCATATAAAACAAATGGTTTGCCAACCATTTTGATATTATTTTTTTTGAAAAAACGAACCAGTCTTGGCAAGATAATTTTAATGTTTTTTGAAACATTTTTTATTTTACATGAAACTGTTTGCTTAATGCAATATCCAGAACCTCTTTGAACAATACCATTAACCTTTATTGAATAGGTTTTTATTTCAAATGCTAATGTTTTGTCTAGTTTTACCAAACTTTTTTCAAAAACATCTGTCAAAACTGATGAAATTCCGCCTTTGAAAAAGATTTTTATTTTTGTTAAAACATCCATTTTTCCTTTGCAAAGAACTGAAACTTTTGTGCCACCGATAGTGTCTTTAAATTTCCAAAATATAGTAGCATTTGTGCCATTAAAATTGGTTTTTTGATAAATGTTATCATTTTCTTGAACAAAATAAGTTTTAATAGCGCCAGTACCAAAATCACTTTTCCACGAGCTAAATGCACCTACACCAGCTGTTTTTGTTGGATATTCAATTTTCATATTGTTTTCTTTATGCATCCATATACCAAAAGTTTCCCAGTTTTTATAATCATTTACATAATCAAAAACCGTACTTCTAGGCGTTTTTATTATGGCACTTTTTACTATTTCAAAATCTCCTTTTTGGGTGGCAACATAAACTGTTATACCTATTAGAAGTAAGAGTATGAGTAGAAAAAAGTACTTTAAAATTCGCATCTATTGTTTTATTTTGATAGTATTGAAACAGGAAACTCTCGATAAAACGAGGTCATTAATGTTTTAAAAATACTTTTATGAAAAATAGTATGAGGATGAAAACGATAAAACCTATTAATATTTTATAACTTCCTTTATACATTTTTTGATGTAATCCTTTGTCTTTGCCGTAGGCAATAAACATTGCAATTACAAAAGCTATAAAAAATAAGGCAGCAAAAATCCATTGACCAGTTGTGAACATAAATTTGAAATTTTGAACAAATTTAGACATTTGTGACGTAAAGTTGTAATTTGCGTTGTCAATTAATAAAATAAATTATGCAAAAACAACTCAACGCTGTTAAAGAATTTCACACCTCATTCGGATTAGGTGTTAGTTATGAAATGAAAGGTCATTTGGGAGAACAAAAAAATACGCTTCGTTTTAATTTGATGAAAGAAGAAAACGAGGAATATCTTGAAGCTGTTCAGAACGATGATATAGTAGAAATTGCCGATGCATTGGGCGATATGCTTTATATTTTGTGTGGAACAATTTTAGAACACGGATTACAGCATAAGATTGAAGAAGTTTTTGATGAAATTCAACGAAGTAACATGAGTAAACTGGGCGAAGATGGAAAACCTATTTACAGAGAAGACGGAAAAGTAATGAAAGGTCCAAATTATTTCAAACCCAATTTTGAGGAAATTTTAAAATAAATAACTCCAAGTTTTCTTGGAGTTATTTACATATGTCTGAAAACTTTTATATGACTACTAAATTTTTACTGTCCAACCAAAAGTATCGTCAGCCAATTTATATTGAATTTTTGTAATTTCCTCTTTTAAATGCATTGCTAATGAGTTCTCAAGTTTAGGCAATTCATAATAGTGTTCTTGGTATTGAAACCCAACAATAGGACTAACAACAGCTGCGGTTCCAGCACCAAAAATTTCCTTCAGGCTTCCATCTTTTGCTGCTTTTACAATTTCATTTACCAAAACATCTCGTTCTTCAATATTTATTCCTTCGCGTTTTGCCAATGCAATCAAACTCTTTCTGGTTACACCATCAAGGATTCGTTCGCTCACAGGCGCTGTGATTATGGTATCATTTATTCTAAAAAAAACATTCATCGTTCCAGCTTCTTCAAGCTTAGTGTGCGTTGCATCATCCGTCCAAATGATTTGTTGAAATCCTTTTTCTTGCGCTAATTTTTGGGGATAAAACTGCGCCGAATAATTACCAGCGGCTTTCGCTGCGCCAATACCACCATTTGCCGCACGGCTATAATGCTCTGCAATAATTACTTTAACTTCTCCTTGATAATAAGAACGCGCTGGCGAAAGTATTATCATAAATCTGTATTGAGTTGACGGTTGAGCAATAACGCCTGAACCAATAGCAATCATGAATGGTCGAAGGTAAAGCGTGTTTCCTAATCCTTTTTTAACCCAATCTCTTTCTAAGTCTACAATGGTTTTTAAACCACCGATAAAAATATCTTCAGGAACTTCGGGCATTGCCATTCTCGAGGCTGATTTGTTAAAACGATGAAAATTTTCATCAGGTCTGAACAACCAAACATCATCTTGATTATCCTTATAGGCTTTCATTCCCTCAAAAATAGCTTGACCATAATGAAAAACTTTAGCCGAAGGATCGATTAGAAATGGTTCGTAAGGTTTTATTATTGGTTTTTCCCATTTGCCGTTTTTAAAGTCACAAACGAGCATGTGGTCTGTAAAAATATTTCCAAAAGAAAGATTTTCAAAATCGACTTCAGTAATTTTTGAAGATTTAGCTCTAACTATATCGATTTCGTTAGGTGTTTTTAACATCATTTATTTAAAAATTAAATAAAGAAAAAAGTCATATGTAATTATATATTAATTAGTTATGAAGTGTTTCCAAGTAATTAAAAGTTGAATACTATTTTTTTGTAAAACTAATGAAAAATTATTTGTTTTTACAACCTTAAAAAAGAATGAATGATTTTTATAAATTTCGTTAACAAAGATGGCTTTTGAGTATAATTTATCAACGGTAAAAGAAATTCTTTGTCAATAGATACAATACAAGTGTTAATATTTCTACCTTTGTGAGACTTAAACAATTTTAAAAATGAAAAAAATAAATCTTTTATTAGTTGCCTTTTTGTTAGTGATTAGCTCTACTATAATAGCGCAATCCAAATCAGCGTCAAAAACATTTGATAGTAAAAACTACGCATTATTTGGTGAAAAATTTAAAGTAGGTAAAATTTTGAGTAAAGATGAAATGCTCAAGAAATATAAAAACCTTAAAAAAGGAGATACAATTAATGTTCAATTTCAATCTAATATTAAATCGGTTTGTAAAAAGAAAGGTTGTTGGATGAAAATGGACTTGGCTGGCGATGATACTTCGTTTGTGAAATTTGTGGATTACGGCTTTTTTGTTCCACTTAATGCTGATAATAGTTTAGCTATTGTAAGTGGAAAAGCGTTTGTTGACGTTATATCTGTTGATGAATTAAAGCATTATGCAAAAGATGGTGGAAAGTCTTCCGCTGAAATTGCCAAAATTACTAAACCTGAAGTAACATATTCTTTCCTAGCTTCTGGTGTTTACATAAAAAAATAGCTACCTATCAATGAATAATAATATCCTTATTTTACTTGTTTTTAGCTTCTTTACACTTGTTTCTTGTCAAAAAAAAGAAATTAGTGCTGATAAAAATCAACCTGAAAAATGTGTACCTGAAAGTGAAAAGAAACTTGAGATGTATCAAATGTCAGAAATGGCAACTTTGATGGAACAAATGTATGTTGATAATCAACGACTAAAAGAACGTATTAAAAAAGGTGAAAAAATTGGTGAATTTCCTCAACATTTTTTAAAAATTCATAAAGCAGTGATGACTGATCAGACAGAAAATGACGATTTTTTTAAAGAACAAGCGTCCAAATTTATTGCTGCACAAGAATTGATTTATAAAGATCCAAAAAATGCAAAAGAACATTTTAATAACGGTGTTGATGCCTGCATAAAATGTCACCAACAAAAATGTGGTGGACCAATTCCTAGAATAAAAAAGTTATATATAAAATAGTATTTGAAGAGAGAAATCATTACCACCAAAGACGGTTCTACAACTATTCATCTGCCTGATTGGAATGAAAATTATCATTCGAAACATGGGGCAATTCAGGAAGCTTATCATGTGTTTATCAATAATGGGTTTTCACTTTTTAAAGGGAAACCCATTATTATTTTGGAAATTGGCTTTGGAACTGGTTTGAATGCTTTTATCACTTTTATTGAAGCTCAAAAAAATCATCAATCTGTTCATTATACCAGTGTTGAAGCTTATCCAGTTTCATATGATGAAGCTTTAAAAATGAATTTTGTGGAACAAATTGACAAAAATAAAAGTACTGTTTTTGATTTAATTCATAAATCCGCATGGAACGAAGTGGTACCAATTTCAGAAGATTTCACCTTGGTAAAAAGAGAACAGTTTTTTCAAGATATAAACGATAAGGAGTCATTCGATTTAATATACTTTGATGCTTTTGGATTTAGAGTTCAACCCGAATTGTGGTCTGAACTAATTTTCAACAAAATGTATGATGCCTTGAAACCTGGAGGAATATTGGTTACTTATGCTTGTAGAACTTCTATTAAGAATGCCATGTTACAAGCAGGTTTTAAAGTAGAAAAATTAGTTGGTCCGCCAGGCAAAAGAGAAATGTTGCGTGGTTATAAATGATATTTGAAATATTAACATTTTTACTAAATATTTTTAACTTTTAATTTAATTCTTGTGATAATAATATTTTTAAATTTGAGATATAATTTTACTAGAAATTGAATTGTAATTTTAAATTTTGTTTTATTATGTCAAAATCAATGTTATGCTATACAAAATCTGTATTAAAAAAAGTGAGTTTTAATGCTACTTTATTTTGCAAAGAGCTTGAAAAGGCATACAGAGTTTTACTTCCACACGAATTTGAAAAATTGACAAAATGGTTAATGAAATTTGTCGATAAAAAACCAGAACTACAACATTGTGTTTATAAAATAAAAAGTTGATCATTTCTATCGGCAATAATAGTTTTATTTTTTTTAACAAAATAAAGTAAGATAAAGCTTTATAATTTATTCATTTATTCCATTTTATCGATTATTTTAGTGTTTAAACGATGTTTTTTCAATATTATTTTTGATAATTTATTTTTTTTGCTGTACATTTACGTTACGTTCTTACAATAAGATAACCCCAAATCTTAATAATTATGCCACGAATGATTTACGATTACACAAAATCTGTACTCGAGAGAGTTAGTTTTGATCCGGTTCTTTTTGCTAAGGAATTAAAAAAAGCAGTTAGAAATTTATTACCGTATGAAATTGAGCAGCTGAAAAAATGGTTGCAATTTTTTACTTCAGAACATCCTGAGCTCAAACAATGTTTGACTGTTGTTAGTTAAAAAAAGAAAATAAGGAGTTTGTGCAAAAGCTCCTTATTTTTTTTGTAATGGACTAATGATTTCAACATTTTGAAAAGTAATCGCGCCTTTCACAACTCCTGCAATTGTTGATCGTAGAGCATCGATAATATGAATTTTTAGCTCGTTCTTAGGATAGATTAAACTTACCTCTCTTGCTGGTTTTGGCTCTACAAAATGCTTCAGTTTTTCTCTGTCTTTTTCATTTAAATCAAGCGTATGCAAGTAGGGTAGAAGTGTAGTTCCTAGACCTTCATCTGCCAATTTAATCAATGTTTCAAAGCTGCCGCTTTCTATTTGAAAATGGTTTTTTTCATCCGAATTTAGATTTTTACAAAGATTTAAAATTCCATCTCTAAAACAGTGCCCATCTTGAAGCAGTAATATTTCATTTAAATTTAAATCTGAGATTTCGATTTCTTTTTTGTGAAAAGATTGATGGTTAGTGGGAATATAAGCGACAAAAGGTTCAAAATATAAGACAACTTCTTTTATTTTTTCGTCTTCTAATGGTGTTACAGCAATTGCAGCATCTAAATGACCATTTTTTAGACGTGTGATGATTTCAGCCGTGTTTAATTCTTCGATTATTAATTGAACCTTCGGATATTTTTTTATAAAATTATTTAAAAACATAGGTAACAGCGTTGGCATAACTGTAGGGATAATCGCTAAACGAAATTCACCACCAATAAAACCCTTTTGCTGATCAACAATATCTTGAATTCTATCTGCTTCATTTACAATATTCTTGGATTGATTAACAATTTTTTGACCAATTTCAGTAAGTTGAATTGGTTTTTTTGAGCGATCAAAAATTTGAATATCAAGTTCCTCTTCAATTTTTTGAATTTGCATGCTCAAAGTAGGTTGTGTAACAAAGCATTTTTCTGCTGCGAGTGTAAAATTTTTGTGTTCTGCAACAGCAAGTACATACTTCAACTGGGTAATAGTCATAATTATAATATTTTCTGATGCAAATATAAAAACTATAATTATAATTTATGATTAACAAAAGTTAATTATATTTAAGTAATGTTGACTATTCCAAAGTACAAAGGCATTCCGATGGTAATGTTAAAAGGGAAAGTTACAGCAAGAGCCATAGGAAGATACAAGCCAGGGTTTGCTTTAGGTACTGCAATTTTCATCGCAGCAGGAACAGCAATATAAGATGCACTAGCAGCTAATACAGCAAAAATAAATCGATCGCCAATTTCACTAGTTACATATTGGCTGAAAAAAGCAACTATAGCGCCGTTTAATAAAGGAACAAATAGAGCAAAAACGGTGGTGAACCATCCATTTTTAATAAAATCACCTAATTTTTTTCCACTAGTCATTCCCATATCAAGAAGAAAAATAACTAAAAAGCCTTTGAATAAATCGGTGGTAAAAGGTTTTATCCCTTGTGCTTGATTATCGCTTGTTACCATACCGATGATTAAACTACCTATTATTAAAAACACACTTCCGTTAGTAAAAGAATGTTTTACGATTTTGGATAATTTTATAGCGTTATTCTTTGAAAAGTAAGTAATTAACATTACTCCTACAATAATGGCTGGTGCTTCCATCAATGCCATTATCGCTACCATATGACCATTAAATGTCATTTTTTGAAGTTCTAAAAAAGATACAGCAGTAACGAATGTAACTGCACTCACTGAACCATATGATGCAGCAATTGCACCAGCATTTTCAATACCTAATTTTTTTTTCAGAATAAAAAAAGTATATATTGGAATAGCAATTGATATGAATATTCCGAATACAATTGACCACAGTATTTCTGGCGTAAAAGTACTATGCGCTAATTCTTGTCCGCCTTTAAAACCTATCGCAAATAGTAGATAAAGTGATATAAACTTCGAAGATTGCGCCGGAATTTCTAAATCACTTTTTAACTGAACGGCTAAAATGCCCAAAATAAAAAATAGTAACGCAGGACTAGTTAAATTTTCATAGAGTAAATCTAAATTCATGTCCAATTATTTTCGAGTTAGCGTTTTAAGTTCTTTTAAAGTACTTTCATCAAATTCAACTTCTTGAGCTCTATATAATCTATCATTTAAGCTAATTCCTAAACCCGTTTCAGGAAATTTTTCAGCAATTATTAATTCAAAACCAGCCGCGTCTAATTGATGCATCGCGGCATATAAATTTTGTGCTGCTTCTTCTAAATTACTGGTAGTTGATACTTGAATGTACTTTTCTGATGCATTAAGATTTAAATCAGAAAACACAATAAATCCTACTGCTTGGTTTTTATATTTTTCTAAATCAGAAATTATATCATCAGAAACCATCAATGGTGTCCGCGGTGAATAATGTTTACTCAACATACCTGGCGCTTCTGGTGATGAAGCAGCTTTTGTTTTACTATTTATTTTACCAATACAATTTTCAATTTCTTCTTTTGAAATCGCACCAACTCGGTAGAGTATAGGTTCGTTATTTTCAAATCCAATTATAGTTGACTCGATACCTTTTTGACAATTTCCTCCATCAAGAATAAATGGAATTTTTGCACCTAATTGATTTTGAACATGTGCGGTAGTTGTCGGACTTATATAGCCAAAAGGGTTCGCACTCGGTGCGGCTAAAGGGAAATCTAATTGGTTTAATAATTCTAAGGCTGTTGGATGAGAAGGCACACGAATTCCAACAGTATCTTTTCCGGCCGTCACTACATTTGGTATAATCTCTTTTTTTGGTAATACTAAAGTTAATGCACCAGGCCAAAAATGTTTAGCTAAAATCATTGCTTTCGGCGGAATGGAAGAAACAATATTTTCTAAATAATCAATGGATTTTATATGAACAATTAATGGGTTGAATAAAGGTCTTTGTTTTATTTCAAATATTTGTTTAACTGCATTTCCATCAAAAGCATTCGCGGCCAATCCATACACTGTTTCAGTTGGAATAGCTACAACATTACCTTGCTTTAACAAGGTTGCCGCTTTTAATATTTCTTCATTCATAATTTATGGATTGCAGCGATCACAATACATTGGATCTTCTGTTTTTTTATCATTAGGAAACATTTTCTCTTGTTCAAAGTTACAACTTTGACATTGATAAACGTGTGATTTCGTAGAATTAGTTGGTAATCCACACCATTCACAAGGTAAACCTGACTTACTATTTACTACACCAAAACCTGGCGTTTTACATTCAGGACACAACGATTTAATTTTTTCAACTAGTTTTTCAGTCGCTTTTTCAATGACTTTCATTCGCGTTGGGTTGAACAAAGCGCGCATGTCGGTTTCTACAGCAACTTGGGAATTATTAGTAGTGAGCTTATGAAAGCTCTTTTCTAATAATTCCCAGGATTGAATTCCTTTAACAACTAAATTATCATTAGGTGCAGTACTTTTTAAAATTACCGCATGTTCAGGAAATCCAACATTCTTTACTAAATCAACCAAATTTTGAAAACTATTTATAGTTGCTGCATTAAAGTTGGTATCGAGACTTAACTCTCTTACAATTATTTCTAGATTGTATTTTTTATCAATGAAAATTAGAAATTCGTCATCAGCATGAGCTATAAAGATCGTTGGATGTGGTCCAAAAGAACCTTCACTTGCAATTCCTAAATCACAATTTGATTGTTCCATAGCCAGAAGACATTTTTGTCTTGCTGTAGACAACGCATCATTTTTACGCTCTATTTCACCTGTGAATGTTCCTAAAGTATCGGTATCAAAATCATGGGGTACAAAACACTTAACTTTTAGATTAGCTTCTAAAATAGGAGCAATAACACTTTCTTTATGATGCTTTGTAGCAATGACTAGTTTTCTACCTTCAAAAATCTCCATTAATTTATTCTTACGAAAAAACTACAATGAAATTGTGCATGAAACCGCTATTGGTTCATCTTTGTTTACAAGATATGCTCTAGCTTGTGCCAATTCATTTTGAAGAAATTTAATTTTCTTCTCTCTCATTTTTATATCTTCTTCGTTATGCAAACTCTTAATTTTGTCCTCATGAAATTTTATTCTCATTTCAAACATTTGAGTAACCATATTCAAAGTTTCAATTTTGCTAAATTCTCCAGATACTAATTGTACATTCATAATTTTAATTATTATTGTCCTTGTCCTAGTGAAAAAGCCATTTTTCCGTCAAACATATACAAGTTCTCCGTTTTTATGGTATCAATTTCGTTTTCAATACATTGTTGAAGTAACGAAATAATTTCATCTTTAGAAATTGCTTTTCCATCCTCTGATTTGAAACGGCATCGCCAATGGTCTGTACAGAATGTTTGCGAAAAACCTTCTGGCCAAACTTTAATACCACGATTGGTAATCATATTTAATTTCAAATTAGAAGTTCCAATTTTGTTCATTTTAGCAGCCAATTCATCTGCATTAGTGCCGTTCCAGTGCACAAAAATGTCGTGACCTATCAATTCTTTTTTGGCTTGTGGTCTTTTCTTATATTTTGGTAAATTAAGAACTTGACCTTTTTGATAATCTACTGCGTTTAATTGTTTTGGTGATTGACCTAAATTAGCAATTACAGCTTGTGCAAATTCTTTTGTCCCTACTTTTTGAGTGCTTACGCCTTCTTTAAAAATATCATATGTATGAATTCCGTCTTCTAAAGTTTTTAACCACGCATTTTGAACTTTAGTAGCAACTTCCGTTTGTCCTAAATGATTTAACATCAAAACAGCACCTTGTAACAATCCAGATGGATTTGCCATATTTTGACCTGCTCTTCTTGGTGCTGAACCATGGATAGCTTCAAACATAGAACACTCTTCACCAATATTAGAAGAACCAGCTAAACCAACTGAACCAGCAATTTGTGCTGCAATATCAGATAATACATCACCATATAAATTTAAAGTAACAATAACATCAAAAACCTCAGGTGTGTCAGCCATTTTTGCCGCACCAATGTCAATAATCCAGTGTTCGTTTTCGATTTCAGGATATTCAGCTGCTATTTCATCAAATACTTGGTGAAATAAACCATCCGATTGTTTCATAATGTTATCTTTAGTAAAACAAGTCACTTTTTTTCTTCCGTATACTTTTGCGTATTCAAAGGCGTAACGAATAATTTTTTCACAACCTGGACGACTGATTATTTTTAAACATTGCACCACTTCGTCTGTTTGTTGGTGTTCAATGCCAGCATATAAATCTTCTTCATTTTCACGAACAATTACAATATCCATTTTTGGATGTTTTGTTTCTACGAAAGGATATAAGCTTACGCATGGTCTAACGTTTGAGTATAATCCTAAAAATTTTCTAGTGGTAACATTTAGACTTTTATAACCACCGCCTTGAGGTGTTGTAATAGGTGCTTTTAAAAACACTTTATTTTTAATAATGGTATCCCAACTTTCTTTTGCTATACCTGATGTATTTCCAGATAAATAAACTTTTTCACCCACTTCAATTTCATCATATTCAAGTTGTGCGCCTGCTGCTTTGATGATTTCTAATGTAGCGTCCATAATTTCTGGACCTATTCCGTCTCCTTTTGCGATTGTTATTCTTTGCATAATAATAATTAAGTTAAATTGTTTACTGCAAATTTACATCGTTATATCTATATATTTTTATTTATATTTGTTATACTATACATAACTATTTTTTATGCAATATACACTTCATCAGCTCCAAATTTTTTTAAAAATTACAGAAACAAAAAGCATTACCAAGGCGGCAGACGAACTAAATTTAACGCAACCTGCGGTTTCAATTCAACTTAAAAAACTACAAGAACAGTTTGATATTCCACTCACTGAAGTAATTGGAAGACAACTATATATTACCCATTTTGGTAATGAAATAGCTATCACTGCTCAAAAAGTATTGGATGAAGTGGCTACTATAAATTATAAATCTAAAACTTTTCAGGGCATTTTATCAGGTAAATTAATGTTATCTGTGGTTTCAACCGGTAAATATGTAATGCCTTATTTTTTGTCTGATTTTTTAAATAAAAATAAAGGTATCGATTTGGTTATGGATGTAACCAATAAATCAAAAGTGGTGAAAAGTTTAGAAAACAATGAAATAGATTTTGCGTTGGTATCTATTTTACCCGATGATATTCAATTGCAATCAGATGTTTTACTTGAAAATAAATTGTATTTAATTGGAAATCATCGTGTATCAACTGAAAATTTTTATGACAATCCCGATTTGTTTCATGAGTTTCCTTTGCTTTTTAGGGAAGAAGGATCAGCAACTAGACTAGTTATTGAAAATTACCTCCAAAGCAATGGTTTACAATCAGCAAAAAAAATACAACTTACCTCAAACGAAGCAGTTAAACAAGCTGTTATTGCAGGTATGGGTTATTCAATTATGCCTATTATTGGACTTAAAAACGAACTGGAAAACGGAACTTTAAAGATTATTCCAATGAAAGGCTTTCCGATTCAATCAAGTTGGCATTTGGTATGGTTAAGAAATAAATCAATGCGTCCCATCGCAGAAGCCTATTTAAAGTATATCAAAGAAGAAAAAAGTAATTTGCGAAATGAGTATTTTTCATGGATTGACAACTATATAATCGAAGTATAATGTATTGGATAAAAATTATTTATCCTCTGTGTTCTCATTAAATGATGAAGGTAATAACGTTGGAACGAATTTAATTAGTAATGGTAACAATAAACTTCCTCCAGGCAATAGAAAAATAGTGAGCGATGGAATTGTTTTACAAACATCTAATAGCTGTTTCT
Organism: Flavobacterium aureirubrum; assembly: GCF_038739835.1. Taxonomy (NCBI): domain Bacteria; kingdom Pseudomonadati; phylum Bacteroidota; class Flavobacteriia; order Flavobacteriales; family Flavobacteriaceae; genus Flavobacterium; species Flavobacterium aureirubrum. The sequence goes on along the minus strand of NZ_JBCGDO010000007.1, from coordinate 29,739 downwards.
TGATTTTCTTCTTTTCGTCTTTATCTAAATCTTTATGTGTTGATTTTGCTAAAAGTTGCATCAATTCTTTGCTTTGAGATATTTCTTTTAACAACCGTTTTTTATTTCTACTAATTAAAATTAAAACACTTTCGGAAGTTTGATCATAAAAGTGTTTTACAGGATTTGAGTAATTAAAATAAGGTATTTCTTTCTTGTAAATAGCGATAAATCCATTGATAAAATCGATACTATTTGTTACAAAAGTGTCGTCAATATTTAAATTATTTCCCAATTGATACAAAAAATAGCGCTCTTCATTTTCCACTTTTTCATCACTCCACAAACTAATTCCCGCTAAATCAATCAAGTAAAACTTTTCTAAATCATTTTTAAGATAACTCAAATCTAAATCTTCAATAGTTTTTATATTGGTATCGAATGTTTTGTTGAAACGTACCGAGGCATCAAAAAGTTTCAATAATAAATTGTCATGTTGAGAAATGTTTGTTTTCACTTTTAATGAAAGCGAAACAATAGCAATCACAATTCCTTCTATTTTATTACTATAGGTATTAGAAATTTTTCCATATTCTAAGTGTTGTTTGAAAGCTAAAACATCTATAAATAGTAATGCGTTAGTAATAACATGAGAGAAATTCTTAGTTATTAAATCTTCGTTGGTTTGTACTCTGTCATGTATAATTTTTTCAAGTTTTTGTTCTGGTGAACTGCTTTGAAGTATTTTTTGTAACGGATTAAATCCTTTTGGTGAAGTTGTGTTATAAAAATTTAGTACTTCGGTTATAAATTTTTCTGGATTATTGGTTTTTGTTATTAAACGAAACATTTGATAAAGTGAATTGAGCAAACCAATTTTTGATAATTCTTGCGGTAGTCTTTTAGAAATTTCAATAGGATGCGAAACATCAAAACCAACGATGTGTCCAAAAATAAACCCTGTAGCTCTAGTTTGTAAATAAAAGTGTAATTCAGTTTCGGGAAAATGATGAGGCGATTGCCTATGCTCTTCAAAAAATTTAACTATCCAGCCATGAGTCGATGGATTAATCATGTGAAATTCCTATTTTATAATGGCAGAACATGCTACTCTTGCTCCAGCATTTCCGGTAGGTTGTGTAATAAAATCATCGGGTTTGTCGTGAACAATCAAGCCTTTTCCAATGATATTTTTTGTTTCATCTTCACAACCTATACACCATTCATTAGTTTTAAAAGTTACTGTTCCGTTTCCGTTAGCATCAGCAATAAAGTTGCCAATATCGCCTTTATGACATTCTGTTTCTCCCCATTTCCCATGTTTTTTAAACGTTGGGTTCCAATGTCCACCAGCCGATGTAGCATCAGCAGACGAACAATCTGCTTTTTCATGAATATGTATCGCGTGAACTCCTGGTTTTAATCCTTTCATTTTTGCAACAAGAGCAACGTCATCTCCTTTTTGAGTGAAAACAGCGGTTCCGGTTACGCCACTATTACTTTTTGTTTCCAGTGCAAGATTTAGCGAATTAGCTGCATTATTCGAAGTAGAACTTTTACAACCTAAAACGAGCAGACCAAAGATGGCTATTACTGTAATTGTTTTTTTCATGGTTAATTTTTTTGAACTATAAAGATAACAGAAAAATGCGGTTAGAATGCTATATTTATTTCATTTTTTACATCAAAATTACCATGCAGTTATAAATGAAAAAAACCTTAAAACCAGAACTGTTACTTTGTTTTTTCGCCCACAAAATATTGACTTTGCAGTTTAAATAATACATTAAAAGTGGTTAGAGTGCCATATATTCTTGTAATATATTGCTGCAATTCTATTTTTTCTATTTCCTCAAGTTTACTTGCGTTTATTTTTTGTTCCATAACGCGAAGACGATCACGAAGCATAACTATTTTATGAAAAAAAACATCTATTGGAACGTCTTTCCCTGCAACTCCCGCTTGACCTGGCTCTAATTTTAAATTTCCACCTTTCCATTTATCGGCAATGGCGACAGGTTCACCAAGGCCATTCCATTTTTTTAAAATAGAAAGTAAACTTTGTTCCACTTCATAAAAACTAACAGTATCAAGCTCATTATCTGACGCTTCAATGACTTCAAATTCACTATCTATTGGAATAGTTTCCAGTCCGCTATCAATGAATGTAACCCAATATTCCGATGTAGATACATTTGTTATTACGCCTTTTCCATATTCGGGATGATTTATTCTAGAGCTAATTCCGAGTAGTTTCATGTGGTATTATTTTAAGATTTATGAGTTACAATAATATATTCAATCAATAAGTATTCAAGGCACTAAAGTAATGAATTGATGGAAATAAAAAAAAGGATTTCCATTAGATAAAACAACGTGAAGTTACTTTAAAAAAATAAGTAGCATTTTTGAGATGCAAAAAATTAATTTCCAAAGAAATGGCTTTATTTATTTAATAATTAAGTTTTTTATTTTTCAACAAATATGCTGCTGTTTGATAGTATGATATTGTTTCTTTAACCAAATCTTCCCTTAATTTTTTTATAGGTTTTTCGTTGTAATGCGATTGAAAAACTGATTTTACTTTAGGAACTATTATCCTTTGTAGCTCAAATTGTTTTACTTGTTTTATTGGTGAAATAATTGTGAGAGTGTTATCTTTTAGTAATCCTAAATCCTGATAAGTAGCTACAAATGCTCGTGGTTGGTAATTTTTATGAAATACATTTTCTCCAAAAAACTTACTTTGATTATTAAATTTTAGCAATCCAAAAACGGTAGGCATTACATCTATTTGTGACATTAAAACATCATAGTTTTGCGGTGCAATAAATCCTGGTGAATAAATCATAGCTGGTACGCGATATTTTTCTAACGGTAATTCTGTTTTTCCTGAACTCGACGCACAATGATCTGCCAAAATCACAAAAACGGTATTTTTATACCAATTTTGTCGCTTTGCCATCATAAAAAATCGCTGCAGAGCATAATCAGTATATTTAACTCCGCCATCTCGAGATTTTGATTGACTAGATATATCAATTTTACCTTCGGGATAAGTAAAAGGTCGATGATTGCTAACCGTCATGATATGATTGAAAAAAGGTCTGTTTTGTTTTGCTTCTTCATTCATGACTTTAATAGCTTTTACATAAATGTCTTCATCACAAACTCCCCATATATTTTCGAAAGTAATTTCATTAGATTGAAACGACTTCTTGTCAATAATATCATATCCATTTCCACCAAAAAAGTCTTGCATGTTATCAAAATAAGCATCGCCACCATACATAAACTTCACAGCGTATCCTTTTTTCTTAAAAACTCTCGCGGTACTAAATTTGTTTTTATTATCCGATTTTTTAATAATGCTTTCGGCTGCACTTGGCGGTAAACACAGTGTAACAGCTTCTAATCCGCGAACTGTTCTATTGCCTACAGCATATAAATTGGTAAACTGTAAACTCTGTTGTGCCAATGTGTCAAGAAAAGGAGTTAGTTTTTTTTCATTACCAAATTCGGTCATAAAATCGGCACTTAAACTTTCAATTGTGATAAGTACCACGTTTTTATGTATTTCAATTTTATTTGATTTTATTGTATGCGATGCATTGAATTTTGAAATACCTTGAAGATTTTTTTGTAGTATCTTGAAAGCTTCATCCATTGGTATTGTTTTATAAAAAGTTTCAAAGTCAAGTTCACTGTTCTTAAATGCTACATAAAATTTGTAAATACCATTGGCTTGTAGTTCACTTGTGAATACATTGGCTGATTTTTCTTTATCGGCCATCATCGGTAATGTATAAAGTGCAATCATAAAACTGATTATATACAAACCAAAACCTTTGATTTTATCAGTAAAAGTTGGAAGTTGTAGTAAAAACGGTTTTGTATGCACTAATATAAAATAGGTAAACAAAGCAGTAATCAAGCCAACGCCTACAAACAATGGAATTACTGGATAAGACTCCATGATATTACCTATAACGGTATTTGTATACACTAAATAATCTACTGCAATGAAGTTATATCTTACTCCAAATTCATTCCAAAAGAAAAATTCACTAACAGCATTTTGAATAATAATCAATACAAAAATGAAAATTGTACTAGTATATAGTAGTGTTCGAATGTTTTTTCTGTATTGAGGTAAAAATAATATCAATCCAAAAAACAACGTTTTTAACGATAAAAAAATAATGGCAATTTTAGGAACTGCGCTACCATATTCATTTAAAATAGTGTTGCCAAATGAAATATAAAGCAATAACAAAATCAAACTTCCAAAAACGATAAATCCAAGTGGTTTATCATATTTGCTGTCTGATAAAAACAATAAATACAACCATAGAAAAAGGCTACCAACAATAAATAATAGCACATCAGAAACAAAACCAAAAGAAAATATTTTTACTAATTCAATCCAACCAAAACTAGATTGCGTGATGGGATGAAAAAGAAGTACCAATCTCAAAATTACATTAACAAAGATGAAAACTAGAAGTAAGTTGATAAAAGGAGAGGTTATTTTAAAATATTTCATTGGCTCGATGTTTATTGTAAAACAAACTTACCATAACATTATTATAATGATTTTTTATTTAATTAACATTTGCTTAAGTTATGATTAATGTTTGATTAAAGATGACAGATGTCAGTTTTTGTTGGAGGTAAAAGCTATATTTTTACTACGTATTTGAAAATAACATTGAAATCTTTACCAACACAAAAATTGCTTTATGAAAAACATCCTTCTCCTTTCGGCTTTGATTTTTAGTTGCTGGACTTATTCACAATCGTGGCAAACTAATTATGAAGAAGTTAAAAAACAGGCAAATGAACAAAACAAAAATATATTATTAGTATTCTCAGGTTCAGATTGGTGTGGGCCATGTATCAAGTTAGATAAAAATGTTTGGCAATCGGAAGCTTTTAAGAATTATTCAGAGAACAAGCTAGTTTTATTGCGTGCTGATTTCCCTAAAAAGAAAGCCAATACTCTTCCTGAAGCTATTAAAAAAGGTAATCTAGTCTTAGCCGATAGTTACAATAAGGAAGGATTTTTTCCGTTGGTTGTTGTATTAGATAAAAATGGAAAAGTACTTGCTAAAAAAGGATACGAAAATCAAACTGCTGATAAATATATCGCTGAATTACAAGCAATAATCAAATAATTTATGCTAAGATTTTTAATCATAATAGTATTATTAATTGGAATAAATACCAAGGCACAGCTAGTTCACAAACGAAAAGTTAGTTTATTAGGTAGTCCGTTTGAAATAACCGTTGTAGCAAAAGATAGTGTTCAAGCCATTCAATTTGAAGACGATGCCGTAGCCGAAGTAAAACGAATAGAAAATTTAATATCCGATTGGATACCTACAACACCTCTTTCAGAAATCAATAAAAATGCTGGGAAAAAAGCAGTCAAAGTTCCCTTAGAGTTAATCGAATTAATTGAACGCGCCATCAAAATATCTAAACTAACAGATGGAGCATTTGATATAAGCTATGCATCAATGGATAGAATTTGGAAATTCGACGGAAGTATGACTGCAATGCCATCGGAAGATGCCATCAAAAAATCGGTTGAAAAAGTTGGCTATCAAAAAATAATTATTGACAAAGAAAATCAAACTATCATGCTTAAAGACGAGGGTATGAAAATAGGTATGGGTGGTATCGGTCAAGGATATATAGCCGATAAAATAAAGTTATTATTAAAGTCAAAAGGTTGCAGTGCAGGATTGGTGAACGTATCAGGTGATATAAGCTCTTGGGGAAAGCAACCCAATGGTGAACAATGGAAAGTAGGAATTAAAAACCCTATGAATAAAAATAAAATATTTGCAACTTTTCCAATAGAAGATACTGCTGTTGAAACTTCGGGTAGTTATGAAAAATATGTAACCTTCAACGGAAAAAGATATTCTCATATTATCGATACTAGAACTGGTTATCCTGCAACAGGATTAATTAGTATAAGTGTTTTTGCACAAACCACTGAACTAGCTGATGCGTTAGCTACTGGTGTATTTGTAATGGGAAAAGAAGTAGGGATGGATTTTGTTAATCAATTACCAGGAATAGGTTGTATTATGGTTGATGAAGAAGGAAAAATAGCTACGTCAAAAAATATTGATTTAAAAAAATACCAACATGAATAAAGTTTTTGGATTACTCATAGTTTTTGTTTTACTGTCTTCATGCACTGTTGTGAAAGAGTATGAAAAGGAATATATTAATGATCCCGACATGAAATTAGCGGGTAAACCTGCGGAACGATATGATGTTACTTTCCAAGTCTATCGCGAAGCAGCAGCTGGAGCCAATGGAGGAAAAACAGGCGGTGGTTGTGGTTGTAATTAATAAAAAAATGAAAAAGTACCTATTTGTATTTGCCCTATTAGTTGCCTTTTGCGCCAATGCACAAGAGAAAGATACCACAGCAACATTTAAAAAGAGGGTTTTAGATGCTACTGAAGTAGATTTCTTAATTAGCTATTACAAACAAGATGGAATACACTCTGCAGTTTCTGGTGGAATGGGCTCGGAAAAGTTAACTGACCTCGCATCAAATATTGTTGTCAGCATGCCACTAAATGATGATGATATTTTGACTGTAGATGCAGGAATATCAGCTTATACATCTGCTTCGTCTAGTAATATTAACCCATTTAATAGTTCAGGAGCTTCTGGTGGTGGAGATGATGATAAAGTTGAAAATGAAAATGGGCCTTACGGCACGCCATGGTTAGCATCTTCTGGTGCTTCGGCTCAAGATGCCTTGACAAGTATTACTGCTAATTATAGTCATAGCTCTGACGATAGAAATTTTATTTGGAGTGCCGATGTTTCCTTTTCTAATGAATATGATTACACTTCTATAGGTTTTGGTGGTGGAATTGCAAAACTATTTAATGAAAAAAATACCGAATTAAGTTTGAAAGCTAATGTCTATTTAGACCAATGGAGACCTATTTATCCAACTGAACTTTATGAGTATTCTAAATATGGCAGTGCATTTTTAAATAATGGATACTTTTCGGGAGTTACAGTGTATAATCAAGCTGGCGAAATGTCAGATGGATATCTACCATCAAAATTTGAAACTTGGCAATCCGTTAATCGAAATTCTTACTCATTATCATTTGCTTTTTCGCAAATTTTGACCAAAAAATCACAAGTTTCACTATTTTTTGATGTATTGCAACAAGAAGGAATGTTGTCAACTCCTTACCACAGAATTTATTTTGCTGATAAGGAAAATTATTATATCGGTAAAAATCAGTTCATTCCTGTTTATGAGACGCCCGAAAATACTGGTGTTTACAGGTTAGCCGATGATATAGAACGCTTACCTGGCAATCGATTTAAACTTCCGGTTGGCTTGCGTTTAAATTATTATGTGAATGAAACTTTCAAAATAAGAACTTACTATCGATATTATTTTGATGATTGGGGAGTTACATCGCACACGGCTAATATTGAAATTCCAATTAAATTGAATGATAAATTTAGTGTTTTCCCGATGTACCGTTTTTACACTCAAACTGCATCTAAATATTTTGCTCCTTTTGAAACTCATACTTCAACTGAAAAATATTATACCTCAGATTATGATTTATCTCAATTTAGTAGCAATCAATATGGTGTAGGTGCTTCTTATGTAGATATTTTTACAAAAGCACACATTTGGAAATTTGGGTTAAAAAATATTGATTTTCGTTACAATCATTACTCAAGAAGTGATACATTAGAGGCGGATATTGCCTCCATGGCGTTTAAATTTATTTTTCAATAAAATTGTTCATTGAGATGAAGCACATACTAATAGTAGAAGATGAAGATGGAATTATTCAATTCTTAAAACAAGGTTTAGAAGAAGAAGGCTATAGCATTTCTTCTGCTAACGATGGCAAAGAAGGTTTGAAACAATTTCAACAAACTAAATTTGACTTGCTTTTATTAGATTGGATGCTACCAAAAATGACAGGTTTAGAGTTATGTAAAATAATTAGGCAAGAGAACAATAATGTACCTATTATTTTTTTAACTGCAAAAGATACTGTTCAGGAAACCGTCGAAGGTTTAAAAAGTGGAGCTAATGATTATATCAAAAAACCTTTTAGCTTTGAAGAATTGCTAGAGCGCATAAAAGTGCAGCTTCGGGATAAAAACGAAAATGATGTTCTGAATCTTGGTCCGATAGAAATTAACATCCAAAAACATCAAGTAACAGTAGATAAGAAAGAAGTTTCTTTAACTCAAAAAGAATTTGATTTACTGCACTATTTAGTAAAAAATAAAGGTGTTGTTTGTTCTAGAACACAAATTATACAGGAGGTTTGGGATATTCATTTTGATTATGATACTGGCGTTATTGATGTATTTATGAATGCATTAAGAAAAAAGTTAAACTTAAAAGTTGATGAAGATTATATCAAAACCATTCGTGGCGTTGGTTACATCGCTAATGATTAACAATGCAAAGACTATCTTTTAAAAACAGAATCGCTTCTAATTATTTATTTTCAACAGCACTATTAATTTTTGTAGTGTTTTTTGTTATTTATGCCATTGTACGTTACAGCGTGTATGTAAAAGTAAACAATGACATAAAAATTGAAGTAGCAAAACATCTAAAAGAGATTGAAGTTATCGAAAACTGCGTACTCTTAGTTAGAGAAGAGCAATGGAAAACGGCTCAAGTAAATAAAGTAGATGTAAGTCCGGCTTTTATTCAGTTTGTAGATGAATTGGGCGCATTGGTTGAAAAATCTCCTAATCTAAAACAAAAACAACTTAACTTTTATTCTGAACTTCCAAACAATACGCTATTTGATGCCAAACTGGAAAACATTGCCGTTCGTCAAATACAAGTTCCTTTATATCAAGGCAGTAAAATTATTGGCTATTTAATTGTTGCGGTTTCACTTGTTGATACTGCACTGGTTTTAAATAATTTATTTACAGTACTTGTGGTCGCTTATCCATTGATATTAATTGTACTTTTTCTTATAGCGCGCTTCATCGCGGGTAGAAGCATAAAACCAATTAGTTCCATCATCCAAACTTCAAATGTTATCACAAAAGATAATTTAAAATCTCGAATTCCTTTGCCTGCCAATCGAGACGAATTGTTCACCTTGTCAAAGACCATCAATAACTTATTGGATAGAGTTGAAAATGCGATAGAAAGGGAAAAGCAATTCACTTCTGACGCTTCGCATGAACTTAGAACACCGTTGGCTGTAATTAAGGGAACATTAGAAGTTTTAGTACGTAAACCTCGTAATCCTGAGGAATATAAAGAAAAAATTGAATACTGTATTCTAGAAGTTAATCGCTTAAACAATCTTGTAGATGAGTTGCTTTTATTGGCTAGATTTGAAAATCAAAAACAAAATTTAAAACTTGAAGAAATTAGCTTAAATAATTTGATTGCTGACACTATTTCTAGAAATAAGGTCGCTATCGCCGATCAAAAATTAAAATTAAATTTTGAATTTTCTAAAGAATTAATAGTAAAAACAGATAGTTATTTGTTTTCGATTATAATCAACAATCTATTGACAAATGCTATAAAATATTCTAATAAAGGTTCAGATGTTTTAATTCAATTGCATGAAGAACATACTAAAATCAGTTGTTCTATCATTGATTATGGCATTGGCATCGCTAAGGATGATATGGATAAAATATTCAATCAATTCTATCGTTCTAAAAACACTCACGAAAGCGAGATTAAAGGAACAGGACTTGGTCTTTCCATCGTAAAAAGGTTATGCGATTTGCTCGAATTTGATATTAACATTGAGAGTGAGGAAAGTAAGGGAACTAAAGTAATTATTACAATTAACCAATAAAACAAAAAAATTATGAACGACGCACATCTACATCTTTTAGTTAATCATTTTCCTATCATTGGGACGATTTTTGGCGCAGGAATTCTTTTGAGTGGAATTCTATTAAAAAATAAATCAATAAAAAATGTTTCTTATTTTTTATTCGTAATTGCTGCAATATTTGCAGCTATCAGTATGTCAACTGGCGAAGGTGCAGAGGAAATAGTAGAGGAAATGCCAAATATTGGAAAGAAAATTATTCATGAACACGAGGAAATTGCAGAAAAACTTGCTGTAGTTTTGTATGTCTTGGGCGTGGTTTCTTTGTTAGGTTTATACACAAACTTTAAAAATCACAGTAAAGCTAAACTACTATCATTCCTTGTGCTAGGCATTTCTATAATTGGTATTTTTATTGCTCAAAAAGTAGGCACAAGCGGTGGCGAAATTCGTCATACTGAAATAAGAGCTAATGATGCTTCAACAAATGTAGAAACACAAGAAAATAAAGAAGAAAAAGAATAATTTTTCTTTAATTTTTAATTTACAATTTAACCTAATAGCCAACAACTATTAGGTTTTTTTGTTTAATGCTTAATTAAAATTCATTTACTTCAATAAAAATTGTAGTTTATAAAACATCAACTAAATTTTTTAAAATACTTTGTAAACAAAAACCATTGCTGTATATTTACCTTTAATCAAGTAAAGATAATAGTAGCCACAATGAGTAATGAATTAAGTAGTCTGACAGACAATTTAGCAATCAAAAAAATAGTTGAACCCCAACTCAATATTATTTTAACCACAGACGAAGACGACGAACGACCAGTTTATATCTCAGGAAATTTCAACAATTGGGTAACGCAGGACAAAAAATTTGAAATGGATCGCGTTGGACAAGGCCTATATCACTATAAGTTTGCTCGCGATTTCAATTATCCCGATGAATTACTCTATAAATTTACGCGCGGTGATTGGAGTGAGGTTGAAATTGACAAATTCGGGAATCGTACCGAAAATAGAAGTTGCAAACAACACAATGGCGTCAGAAAAGAACATGTTGCTAAATGGCGACACAATTGGTTGCCTTTTAAATCAAAATTTTTACCTGAAGTACATCTTATTTCCGAAGAATTTGAAATCCCACAACTAAATAAAACCCGAAGAATTTGGGCGTTATTACCACATGACTACAAGACATCAACAGAACATTATCCGGTGTTATATCTTCAAGATGCTCAAAATTTGTTTAATGAAAAAGCCAAATATGGCAACTGGGAAATTGATAAAAAATTAGCCGTAATGGCGGAGTATAACATTGGGAAAATAATCGTTATTGCAGTGGAACATGCTGAAAAAGAACGCATAAAAGAATACAACGTTGGCAATACCGTTTTAGGAAATGGTCAAGGAAAAAAATACATTCGCTTTTTAACCGATACACTAAAACCTTTTGTAGACGATAATTTCAGAACGAAACCCGAACGAGAATTTACGGGAATTGGAGGAAGCTCAATGGGCGGATTAGTAAGTATTTTTTCTGGAATTATGTATCCTGAAGTTTTTGGAAAATTGATGATTTTTTCACCATCACTTTGGGTTGTTCCAAAAATAAAATTGTCTTTTCTAGATATGGATGAACCACAAGACATGAGAATTTATCTTTATGCTGGAGGCGATGAAAGTGCGACAATGATTGATCATGTAAAGCAGTTTAAAAAACGATTGCTAAAAAAAGAAGGCTACGAAGACAAAATGAAAATCCGTTTAAGTATCAATATGGAAGGAAAACACAACGAAGTCTATTGGAGTGACGAATTTCCCAAAGCTATTGAATGGTTGTATTTTAGTGATAAAAATGAGTAATTAAATCAAATCCTAAATATTAATAACTTGTTGAGCTTCTTGCTTCTTTCGTGTTCTTAGTGGTTAAGAAAAAAATAAAAAAATGAAAACAAAACAAATACAAAATCTGGATAATTTCTCAGGAACGATTTTAATTCCTGTTTTTGAAACATATGAAAAAAATATAATTCCCATAGAATATCACGGAATTTCTGTGCCATCAAAAGTATTTTATGGAAAGAAAGACACACATTATGTAGTAGAAAAATACGATTGTACTCATATCTTCATTGGATTAGGAAAAGAAATTGATTATAAATCAATTAAAATAATATTTAGAAGAATTGCTGCAAAACAAAAAGAACTTTTTAGCAAAAATCTTATTGTTGTTGTTCCAAATGAACTTAAAAACGAACAAGTAGAAGCCTTGTTCTCAGGATTAGTTTTAGGAACATATAATTTAGGACATTATAAAAAAACAGAAGCACATCCTTTTTTGACAAATGATTTTGTCTTTCAATATATTGCTAAAGAAAATCTAGACGAAATAATTTCAAAAGGAATTAAAATCGCACAAGCACAACTTGAAACATTCAACTTAGTTGATTTACCGCCTAATAAAGTAACACCTAAATACTTAGCCGATTGGGCAACCGAAACTGGAAAAAAATATGGTTTCAATGTAACTGTTTTTGGCAAAGAAAAAGCAACTGAAATTGGTTTGCATTCGTTCCTTTCCGTTGGGCAAGGAAGTGCTCGCGCACCACAATTTATAATTATGGAATACAATCCAGCCAACGCCAAAAAACATATTGGTTTGGTTGGAAAAGGAATTACGTTTGATACTGGTGGTTTGAATATTAAAACAGCTGGAATGGTGCAAATGAAATGCGATATGGCTGGAGCTGGAGCTGTTTTAGGCGCAATGCAATTGATAGCCGATTTGCAATTACCGTATCAAGTTACGGCAATTGTTCCTGCTTGTGAAAACTCTGTTGATGCGACTTCGTTTTTACCTAGTGATGTGATTAACAGTTATTCAGGTCATACCATTGAAATCATTGATACTGATGCCGAAGGTCGATTAATTCTTGCCGATGGTTTATCGTATTTAATTAAAAATTACAAACCCGAAACGGTTCTTGACTTAGCTACTTTAACTGGAAGTGTTGTGGGAACTTTAGGTTACGAATGCGCTGGTTTGTTCACTAACAATGAAGATTTATCCAAAAAACTGCAAAATTCAGGTAGCCAAATAGGAGAGAAGTTGTGGCAATTACCACTTTGGGACGATTATAAAGGCGATATCGATAGCGAAATTGCCGATGTAAAAAACTATTCAGGAAAACCTGTTGCTGGAGCAATTTCGGCAGCTAAATTTTTAGAATTTTTTACCGAAAAACATTCCTCTTGGGCACATCTTGACATTGCTGGAGTTGCTTTTGGCGACAGCGAATTTGCCAAAACCAAAACCGCTACGGCTTATGGCGTACATTTAATTACTAAATTCATCGAAAATCTATAGCATATGGAAAATCCAATCAAAAATTTTATTTGTATTTCCAATTATTTTAAAGGAAATGATTTTTTAATCAATTTAAAAAAACAAGGAAATCGTGTCTATTTAATTACCTCTGAAAAACTTCGTGATAAACCATGGGCAATGGAATATATTGATGAAATATTTTTCATGCCTGGACAAGATGTTGATTGGAATTTAGACGATTTGCTTGCAGGAGTTGCAGGTTTAATGCGTCATAAAAAAATTGATGGAATCGTTGCATTGGACGATTTTGATGTAGAAAAAGCAGCGTTTCTTCGTGAAAACCTTCGTATGCCTGGAATGGGACAAACCACTGGAAGATATTTCCGTGATAAACTCGCTATGCGCATGCGTGCCAAAGATGCAGGAATTCCAATTCCAGCGTTTAGTGCTTTATTCAACGATGAAGAAATCAATGAATTTGCCGATAGCGTTGACGCACCATGGGTTTTAAAACCGCGTTCCGAAGCTTCAGCATCAGGAATTATGAAAGTACATTCCAAAGAAGAATTGTGGCAAAAAATTCATGAATTAGGTAATGAAAATCGTATTAAATATTTGGTGGAACAATTCAAACCTGGCGCAGTTTATCATTGTGATGGTTTAAATTTAAAAGGTAAAACGTTATTTTCGATTACATCACAATATTTAGCAACACCAATGGAAATTTCGCAAGGTGGCGGCATTTTTAGAAGTGCCAATATTCCATACAATACCAAAGATGATAAAGAAATCAAAAAAGTAAACGAACAAGTTTTGAAAGCTTTTGGTATGCAACACGGTGCCAATCATACCGAGTTTATCAAATGCAATGATGACGGAAAAATTTACTTTTTAGAAACATCGTCGCGAGTTGGTGGCGCGCATTTAGCCGAAATGGTCGAAGCAGCTTCGAGTGTAAATCTTTGGAGCGAATGGGCAAAAATTGAAGATAGTTTAGTAAAAGGTAAAGAATATAAATTACCAAAAATAAACAAAGGCTTTGCCGGAATTGTATTGACTTTATCCAAATTTGAACATCCAGATTTATCGGGTTTCAACGATAGCGAAGTGTGTTTCCGTGTGCCGCTAGAATACCACGCTGGATTGATTGTAAAAAGCGATAATCACGCCAGAGTTCGTGAATTATTAGATGATTACGCCGAAAGATTGGTTCGAGATTTTGCTACCGTTGCACAACAAGAAGCGGTAAAAAAATTGCATTAATTAGTAACATAAAAATTCACAAATTATTAGTTTAAATTTTTCAATCTAAATTAATTGTTTTTTGAAACCATTAAGAGATTAAGAAAATTAAGCTCAACAATCTTAATGAAACTTAATATCTTAATGGTTTTATTAAATTGACTTTAATTTACGATTTAAAAAAAAAGTTTCTTGAAAACCTACACCAAACTCAACTTCCACAAACACACTTTTTGCCTTTGGCGAGAAGTTTCTTTTGCTGAAATTGAAAATCTACCGATAAATCACAAAAGCAAATCGGGTAGTGGTTATATTTTTACGGAAGTTGGTGTGTATCGAACTTCCAATCATTGGGGAAGAGCTGCCAATTGTCGCTGGCGATTAATAGCCGATGAAAACTTCAAATCGCAGCAAACTAAAGTTGGTTTTGCACATTGGACCGATTTCTATCCAAATGATGAAACCTCAAAATTGTTTTTTATAAAAGTAGATTTTAGTCCCGAAACTTCGGGAAAGGAAGTAAATTTTTATCATAAACTTTCACCAGATTATGAGCCGAAATATGTTCTAAGAAATGCTTCTGAAACTGCAAAAACCATTAAAGTCATTAAAGAAATTTTAACCGAAACCGCTTGGTCAAAGTATTTACAATTTGATGATTTGGAAGTATTGCGAAAAGAAATCGTAGAGAGATTGGTTACAACAGAAAAGAGTTTTTTGGAAATAAAAAAGATGTATCTCTAAGTTGTCATTTCGACGAAGGAGAAATCACATAATAGTCACTTCAATTCAACTTTTTGTATTGAATCGATATAGAGTTTTATATCCTATATAAAACTTGAATAAAATAATCATTATAAAGTCCGATACCGTTATATTTTTCTTTTACAATTTGTGCAGCTTCAGCCGAAGCCAAAAGATATTCTTCTGAATTATCATCTATAGAACTACTTAAACAAACCATTTTATAAATTGGATTAATTGGGTCAAGATTTCTTGCTTTTTCAAGTAACTCTTCTGCTTTTTTTTCATATTCGTCAAAATCTCCAAACTCATATGGAAAAATAGACATCGTGTAGCCAACAATAAAATTAAATTCAGGATTATTTGAGAATTTTGAATTACCATCAGAAAACATTTCTTTTAACCTTTCTTCTCGTTTTATTTTTTCAACAAAATCATTAGGCATATTTTCTATTATTATCCAAAGAAAAAAATAAAAATATTTCCAAACTTCGAAATCACTTTTATTTTGATTGTATAAATTATCATATTCTAGAAATGCTAACTCAAAATCATTACTATTTTCTAGTTCAATAATTTTAATAAGCTCTTTTTGCATAATTTCTTTTATGTTAATCTATTAAACCCATTCTTATTGGATTTCTCCTTCTACGAAATGACAAGTTTGTGTTTAAAATAATAGTAATTTAAACTACTTCTCAAACATTCCAACAGTTCCGCCAACCCAGTCTTTGTCTTTGTTAAATTTTACGCCAATCATTTCGCCACGACTTAGTCGAACTAAATTGGTTACTAATGTTGGTTTTCCGTCATCTTTTGGCCAAACGGCTAGCAAGCGAACTTCGGCTTTTACCAATCCGTCAGGACTTTGAATAATAGGTTTGTAATGTACTTTTTTCTGAAGAATGTATAAATCTTTTTCGGTCACGGCTTCGATATCTTCTCGTTTTACGTGGAAAATTACGCCACTTCCTGAGAAAGAGAACAAAGGTTTTAATACATAATTTTCTAAATCATTTGGAATTTCCTTTAAATCAGATAGGAGTGTGGTTTCTATAAAATACTTTCCTTTCAAATAAGGCAAAATAAATTTACTAATTCGGAAAAACCAGTTTGGATGTCCAGCCCATTCTACATCATAGCTTTTTGAGAAATCAAAATTGAGTTGCAAATCAGTGCGTAAATCCAATTCATCAAAAATCACACGGTTGTAAATTCGCTTTACTTGAATTTCTTCTCCTTTGTCATTTTTATAAAACAATTGATTTCCTTTTTCATATAATTCAGTTACACAAACAAAAGGTATTCCGATGTCTTTCTTGCAGTAATAAAAGTCGATTTTGGTATTTTGTTTCTCAGGTTCAATTTCCAGCAGAATTACATTTTCTATTGGAATGTTATTAGTAATAACTTCTTTAATTAAAGCCAAATAACTTTCTTGATTTAAACCATTCAAAAAAGGTGTGAGTTCTGATAAAAAAGGATAATGCGAAACGAATTTTTCGGATAAATGATTTTGAAAATTAAACAACGATGGAAATCCTTGTACTTCAATCAGCTTAGGAACGATTTTTCCATCTTCTTCACAAATTCCAAAATCGATGGCTAAAAATGTAGTATGATTATCCTCATTTGGTACTTTTCTGTTGAGTTCCAAAGCTCTTTCGGTTAAACTCTTGAAATCATCACGTTGAATAAAATCAATTACTTGTTGGCAACCTTCGAGCAATTGTTCTTTTAATTCATTGGGAATAAAAAAAGGTGTTTCTCCGATTCTAAAGGTTACTTTATAATCAAAATCAGAGTTAATGTCGTCAATAAAAGCATTGTATTTTTCTACTGAAAAAGCTTGGTTGAATTGATTTCTATAGTTGGTGTTCATTGGTTGAGTATTAAGACTAAAGTATTAAGACAGGAAAATTAAGTATTAAGATTTTGACAGTCAAAATATAGTCTTGATACTTAATACTTTTTACTTGATACTAATTAGATAACGTTTTTCTATGTTTCATCAAATCGTTTATAGCAATTCGGAGGAAATTCGGGATAATCGTTTCATTGGTTTTGTAGATTTTATCTTCGTCCAATAAATCCTCAAGCATGTCTCGGAATTTGGTTTTACCTTTCATCGCGATGATATTTTCTCTTTTTTCTTTGCTTTTAAGGTTAGCCACAAAGCTCAGGGCATCGGCTTCAGGATGGAATTGTAAACCCACAAATTCATTCGAAAATCGAACTCCCATAATCGCTCGTTCGTATTCAACATGATTTCGGATTTTTTCCAAAGCAATAATTTGAGCGCCTTTTTTCTTAAAAATACTCAATTTTGGTTGCACCACTTGATAATCTCTGCTATCGATAGCGTAAAATGGATTTTGTAAACCTTCAAGAACTGGATCGGTTGTTCCGTCTTCGGTTTTATGAATGGTCATTACGCCAAAAGAAGTTGATTTTCGTTTATTCAATGTAGCCAAACCAAAGTGATGACAAGCCATTTGAAACGAGTGACAAATGAATAAGACATGCTTTTTTGTCCCGACACTTCGGGATTGCTCTTTATTCCACTGCCACAATTGGTCGATAAAATCATACCATTTTAAATCCCAATTTCCATCGCCTTCTAATGGATTTCCTGGTCCGCCAGTGGAAATGTAGATGTCAAACTTTTTAATATCGGGGAACTGCGATTTTCCTCTAATATCAAAAATCTGAAACGTAACTATTTGGTTAAATCGATTGATAATGTCTATAATACAGCGCATTCCTTGATTGGGTTCGCCATTATACATGTCTAAAATCGCTATTTTGATGGTATTGTTCATTGGAATAAATTATTATGCAATAGTAACAAAAAAGAAATAATTTAAAGGGGTTTGGTAGAGATTCCGTTTTGATTAATTACACCGTATGAAAAATCATCTAATACAATACTCATATCTCGCCAAATAGTACCTTTAAAACTCTTAAAATAAATTGTTTTACCTACTTTTTTGATACTAAAAACAAAGTCAGAGATTGTTAATTCTTCTTGATCTTTATCGATGTCAATCATACCGTTTTGATTGAGATAAAATTCATTTTTGCTAATAGACATATCAATAAAATTTGTTCCAGAAACTTTTTGTAAAACAACTTTATTTCTTTGCAAAGAAATTTTTATTTCAAACTGAGGAACATCTTTTTGCGCCACAATAAAGTTAGAAAAAAATAAAGTAAATAAAAATAGTAATCTTAATGTTTTCATTTTTAAGTATTTAAAGTCCTTTAGTAAATTCTGTTGTAATCATGTCCACAACTTTTGATAAATCTTTGGTTTGTTCGAAAACACGCAATTGTTTATCAGCACCAGTTCCTTCATTCAAAATGGTATGAATGTAATTAATTTCGTCGCGACTGCCCAATTCATCAACTACATCGTCAATGAACTCCAACAATTCGTGTAATAAAAGTTTGGTTTCAACTTCTTCTTTCAGTCCAAAATCAATCATATTTCCTTCGATACCATATCGAGCGGCACGGAATTTATTTTCTCTGATTAAGGCAATTCGATAGATGTTAAAACTAGTATTTGAAACAGTTAATTTATACAATTTTGCTACAATAGCTTGAATAATTGCCACAATACACATGGCTTCATCCACAGTCAAACTCATATCGGTGATACGAAATTCAATCGTGTCATAGAAAGGATGCAAACGTAAATCCCACCAAATTTTCTTTGGATTATCAATACAACCTGTTTTTACCAACGTATCCAAATAGTTATCATACGACTGAACGCTATCAAAATATTCTGGTAAACCCGTTCGTGGAAATTTATCAAAAACTTTGGTTCTGAAGGATTTATAACCCGTATTTCTTCCTTCCCAAAAAGGAGAATTAGTAGAAAGCGCAAAAATATGTGGCAAAAAATACGTTGCTTGGTTCATCAATTGCAATCCAATGTCGCGATTTTCTATACCAACATGGCAATGCATTCCAAATATTAAGTTAGAACGAGCCGCATCTTGCAATTCGTTAACAATATGATGATAACGCGGATCATCAGTGATTGGTTGGTCTTGCCAACGAGAGAAAGGATGCGTTCCTGCACCACCAACTACCAATCCTTGTTTATGAGCAAGTTCAACGATTTTACTTCTTAGAAATCGAATTTCGTCTTTAGCTTCTTTTACATTTTTACAAATATTGGTTCCCACTTCAACAACAGATTGGTGCATTTCAGCTTTTACCTGTTCGTTTAAAATGATTTTTGCACCATCTACAATTTTGGATAAATGAGAGCGCAAATCACGTGTTTCAGGATCAATTATTTGGTATTCTTCTTCCACACCAAGTGTGAATATTGGTAATTTTTTTGACATAATCATTACTTTTAGTGTTCAGTAGCAGTCGCAGTTCTCAGTATGTTTACTGATTACTGAGACTAAAAACTATTTAACAGAATCCTTGATAAATGTTCCCCAAGTGAGGTTCATTTTTCCGTCTTTGTGTTTTTTAGCAAAATCTATCGCCATTTTAGCCGCTTCTTCTACAACCCATTCAAAATTTTCAGCACCAACCGAAGTGTATTCTGCATCTGGAGCTGGATTTCCAAAATCAATTGCGTAAGGAATTCCGTCGCGAACAGCAAATTCTACTGTATTGAAATCATATCCTAAGCCTTTACAAAGACGAAGTGTGTAATCTTTAATAGTTGCCATTAGTTTTTTATCCGTATTTGGGTTTTCAACTACATAGCGCAAATGATGCGGATTTCTTGGTTCATAAGGCATTATACGAACGGCTTTTCCACCTAAACAATACACTCTATAATAGTCTTGAAAAACAATTTCTTCTTGCAGAAGCATTACTAATTGTCCCGTTTCTTGGTGTTTTTGCCAAAATTCTTCTTTGTTTTCTAATCGATAAACGTTTTTCCATCCACCGCCAGCATAAGGTTTCATATAAGCTGGAAATCCGATGTAGTCAAAAATGCCATCCCAATCCATAGGATATTTAAGATTTCTAAATGATTTGGAAGTGGTATCAGTTGGATGTTCAGCTGAAGGAAGTATTACGGTATTTGGCAATGGAACACCAAGTGTATCAGCTAGCGCATTATTGAAGAACTTATCATCAGCACTCCACCAAAACGGATTGTTAATTACATTGGTTCCAGTTAACGCTGCATTTTTTAAATAAGCACGATAGAACGGAACGTCTTGCGAAATTCTATCGATAATTACAGCATATTCGCCACCTTTGTTTTGCACCACTTTGTCAATAGTCACTGCCTCGGCAACTATACCTTTTACATTTTTTGAATTTACTCTGTCTATAAATGCTTGCGGAAAAGTATCTTCCATTCCGAATAAAATTCCAATCTTTTTCATAATTCTGCTATTAGTTGATTATAATTTTTGTTTTAAAATTTATTTACGCTTATTGAATTTTTTATTTTGTTTAAACCAAACGCGATTCGGCTTTATACTTTCTTTGTTTTGCTTAAACCAAACTCGATTCGGCTTTCTACTTTCTTTATTTTGCTTAAACCAAACTCGATTCGGCTTTCTACTTTCTTTATTTTGTTTAAACCAAACTCGATTCGGCTTTCTACTTTCTTTGTTTTGCTTAAACCAAACTCGATTCGGCTTTATACATTCTTTGTTTTATTTAAACCAAACTCGATTCGGCTTACTACTTTCTTTGTTTTGCTTGAACCAAACTCGATTCGGTTTACTACTTTCTTTGTTTTATTTAAACCAAACTCGATTTGGTTTATTATTTTAGAAAAATTTAATTCTAGATAAATAGTGAGGAAACATTTCTCTCCAAACCGGCCAATCGTGTTCTCTATCCTGACGAATATCAAGCCAATGTGGAACGTCTTTTTGAGCTAAAACTTTACTTAATTTCAAATTAGAATCTAGACAAATATCCCAATTGGATGTTCCTAGAATAATATCCATATTCCATAATTCGCCATCGTTTAATCCGTGTAGATAATCTTCGGGTGAATTGTAGAATACATCATCATCCCAATGTCCATCCATAAAACTTTTGATAGAAAAAGCACCGCTCATGGAAAACATGTGGCTAACATAACCTGGATGACGAAAGGCGAAGTTAGCTGCGTGATATCCTCCAAAACTACAGCCTGCGACAGCTACTTTTCCGGCATGAGTATTGTTTTTAACACGTTCTACAATTTCGTGGCAAATCATTTTATCATACCACATATGATTACGAATGCGATGTACTGGATGAATATTTCTATTGTAAAAACTGTCTTTATCAATACTGTCTGGACAAAAAATTTGTATCAGTCCGTTTTCAATATACCATCGAGCACTATCTATTAATCCTTGGTCTTTATTTTCGTGAAAACTTCCCATAGAAGTAGGGAATAGGATGATTGGGTATCCTGAATGACCAAAAACTAGCATCTGTATTTCACGGCTTAAATTGGGTGAATACCATTTAAAATATTCTTCTTTCATAAATGTTTAATAGTTTTAACAATTATAATAAAAAATATGTTGTGAAAAGAATAAAAATTTGCGTTCAGTCAATAATTATGATATAATTTTTATTGATTACAAGTTTGTGGAAATTATTTAAAAAAAACAGAAAATCAGCACAGGGAATTTTATTTTCCTTAATAAAAATTGACTTTTTTTAATTTTCAAAACAGTAGGAAAAAGAAAAAACAGGAAATTAATCGTGCAGAAATGTTACGAATTTGATATTTACTAGTTAAGCTCGATTAACTGCACTTGGCTTTTTAGTCTTTCAACGAGCATATTCATCATTCGTTTATTTAAATTTGAAGAATTTAATATATACTCCGCATATTCGTCTAGAGTAAAAAAAGCTATTATCATTCCTTTTAATGCATTTCTAAATTTAATGTCTCGCTGAATAACATTTTCTATGTAATTTAATTTTTTATCAGGACTAAGACTAAAAAACACACTTTTCTGTTTTACAGCATAGTTGATAAATACTTGAATTAGTAAATCATTTTGTAGTTTAAGAATTGGTCGTAATGTTTTATTTTGAAATGCTTCCTCAACAGAAGATTGGTTAAAAATTGAACCAATTGCATTGCCTCTTAATTCAAGTACCGTGATATCTCGAGTTTCCATTTTTTTATTATAAAGTTATAAAAAAACCTCTGCTAAAAAGCAGAGGTTAAATTATAGTTATTAATAATTATTTGTTAATTATTTTATCTTGAATACAACTTTTCGAACCAATCTTCTTGCGTATTCAGAGTCTTTATCTACAGAGTCATCCACACCATTTCCAACGATATTTAATCTAGACTCGCTAATTCCTGATTTCATCAATATAGTTTTAACACTTTGTGCTCTGTCGCTTGATAATTTAATGTTTTTATCAGAATTTCCTAGTTCATCGGCATAACCAATTATATCAACAGATTTACTAGGATTATTTCTTAAATAATTTAAAATAAATCCTATGTTGTCGGATGATTCGTTAGTTGGTTGTTTACTACCAGAGTTAAAATAAGCAGCGATATAACCGTCATTTATAAGTTTATCTAGCATTCCATCGTTAATACCTGTCTTATTGTTATTATTGTTGATAGAGTTGTCAACATATTTCTCTAAATCATCGGCAACACCATTATTGTTCTTATCAACCATTCTACCTTTAGTATCTACAGCAACGCCTGCGATTGAATTGTTTTCAACATCTAGGTAATCTGGTACGCCATCTTTATCGCTATCATTCATCAGACCTTCAATTTCGCCAATTCTACTATTTAAAGAGTCAAGCTTTGCATCATTTTTGTCTTCAATAATTGCCCAATCTCCGTGAATTTTTCCTTTACCTAAAGCAACAGAAATACCTAATGAAGTACGAACTAAACTTCCAGTTAAATTATTATTAGGTTCTGAAAAGGTAACTCCATCCCAATTATAATGTTGTCTAATATTTGAATTGATCGTAAAATCAGCAAAAACACTAACATTTTTAAGAATTCTAAATTGAGGTGATAATCCAGCAACAGCGCCGCCATTCCATTCTGTTTTATCTTGTGGTCCCATTCCGGGCGTCATACTAGATATGTTAAAACCAAAATGGAATAACAGTCCAAAACGACCAGATTGTTTTTGGATGTCAAATAATCGCATCAAATTTGTTACACCTTCGGCAGTAAATTGATGATGAGCCATTTGAAAAGGTAAACTACCAGAACCATTTTGTTCTTGTAAATTATCGATGTTAACATTTGCTTTCACACCAAATTTTGGACTGAACATATAACGTGCTCCAATGCTGTATGAGTTAATAGCTATTCCTCCAAAAGAGCTACCAGGTTTGTTTCCGTAATAGCCTACAGTATATGGTTTAGAACCTTTTGCTTGACCAAAACTTGCTTCAATTGACCATCTATTAAATCGTTCACCAACTGCTTCATTTACTGGTTCAACGTTAATCAGTTCTTGGTTTTTTTTCTTATTTTCATCTTTCTTTTGTGCGTTAATAAATGTTGTAATGCACAAAAATGGTACTAAAATTAGTAAGTATTTCTTCATTAGAATTAAATTAAATTATTAAATTAAGTTAATAACCTTACAAATATAATTTTTTCCAATTGATAATCAATTTTTTTAGGTAGAAAGAGGAAAAAAAATCAAAAATTAAATAATAAAATCACTTTTTCCTGATGGCATTTCATAAATTTCCAATGAAAAGTATTGAATAGAAGCAAAAATATGATCCATTATATCAGCCATGATATATTCATAATTTTCAAATCTTTTATCACTTGAAAACGCGTAGATCTCAAGTGGAATTCCATGTGGCGTAGGTTGTAACTGTCTGCAAAGTACAATCATTTCTTTATTCAATCCAGGATATTGATATAGATATTGGGTGATGTATTTACGAAACAACCCAAAATTTGTCATGTTTCTACCATTTATAAGTATTGACTTATCTATTTGATGTGTATCATTAAATTTATCAATTTCCATTTGGCGATTTTCGATGTAACTGCTTACCAATTGTATTTTTTTTAGTTCTTCCAATTCACTTTTATTTAAAAAACGAATTGTATTGGCTTTTATTAAAATATGTCTTTTAATTCTTCTTCCACTTGAATTAATCATACCACGCCAATTTCTGAAAGAGTCTGAAATCATGCTGTAGGTAGGAATAGTTGTCGTGGTATTGTCAAAATTTCTAACCTTAACAGTAGCTAGGTTTATTTCGATTACGTCACCATCTGCACCGAATTTATCAAAAGTAATCCAATCGCCAATTCTAACCATATCATTTAAAGAAACTTGTACGCTGGCTACAAAACCTAAGATAGTATCCCTAAAAATTAATATAATTATTGCAGAAATAGCACCAAATGTTCCTAACATTTTCCCTGTACTGATATCAAAAACTTTTGACACTATTACAACAAAGCCAAAAACCCAAAGCACAATCATAATTACTTGAATGTAACTATCAATAGGTTTATCACTAAATGAAGGATTTTGTTTTAAATAATCTTTAAGTGCATTGAAAATAGTTTTAATAATCCAAAGACTAAGAATGACGATATAGATTCCAACTAGCTTGCCAAATATAGTTTCCCAATAAACAAAATCTTGTAAAATGATTGGAACAGACTTATATATAAAAAGAAGAGGAATTAAATGTGCCGTATATTTTGCGGTTTTATTTGAAACCAGTAAATCGTCAAATTTAGTTTTTGTTTTTCTTGCTAATGCAATCATAAATCTAACCAAGAAATATCTGGATGCTAAAAAAATAGTATAAGATAAAATTGAAAGTAATAAAACATTGACAAACAGACTTAAATAGGAGGAAAGCGTTTCATCAAAATCAAGGTTTTTAAAAATGGGATAACTCCATCCAAATATTTTTTCAGTGATTTTATGCATTTCTTACATATTTTTTTTCAACATAAAAAGTAGCAAAAGGAAGCAGAGAAGCTAACTGTACAATTAACAATTCTTTAAAACTCCATTTTTGATTATTTCTAATAATAAATGCCAGTAAAACATAACCCATGAACAATAGTCCATGGCTCATTCCAACAGGAAACAACAAGGTTTTGTATAATGTTAGATTTTGTGGTTTAATAACTAACATATTAAAGAATAAAATTAAATATGAAATGCCTTCAGCAATGGCTACAAATTTGAAAAGTTTAATCATGATGTAATTTTTAATGCCAAAATTAAGTAATAACATTTATACAGATACTAAAAAGCCAGTACTTTTGTACGTATACATTTAAAATGAGCAAAAGAGATTTAAAAAAATACCTCAGTGAACTTACCAAAGAGCAATTAGAAGAACAAATAATTGAGTTATATCATAAATTTAATGATGTAAAAACATACTATGACTTTGTTTTCAATCCTAATGAAGATAAATTGTTAGAAGAAGCAAAATTTAAAATTTCAAACGAATATTTTCCAATTAGAGGGAAAAGACCCAAAATGCGTCGTTCTGTTGCGCAAAAGTTCATAAAACAATTCACTAAACTTGGAGTTGATGCTTTCATTATTGCCGATTTAATGCTTTATAATTTAGAAATTGTTCAAACCTACTCTTCTGAAAAAATAATAAAAAATGAAACATTTTATAAAAGCATGCTCATTTCTTTTCAACAAGCTATTGCTTTTTTAATCGAAAACGGAATTTTACAAGATTTTAAAAGTAGAGCAGAAGCAATTAAAGAGGAAACTATTGAGCAAAACTGGGTCAATGCTTCCGATTTTAATGCTATTGTCGAGCGTTTTGAATATTAAGTTTCAGTTATTTTAGCTGAAAACTGTGAGTGAAGTGTTTTTTAAATGTACTTTTGCAAAATTGTAAAAATACATATGGTTAACAAAGATTTAAGTATCGAAATTGAAGAAAAAAAGGAACTTTACGGTTACCAAAAAGGCGATATTGACAAAATTTTTGAACGATTAGACAACGCTCCAAGCGATTACCACTTATTGTATCAACTTCCAACTGGTGGAGGAAAAACCGTTATTTTTTCAGAAATTGTTAGACGGTTTTTATCAAAACACGATAAAAAAGTCGTTGTATTAACG
Organism: Flavobacterium aureirubrum; assembly: GCF_038739835.1. Classification (NCBI taxonomy): domain Bacteria; kingdom Pseudomonadati; phylum Bacteroidota; class Flavobacteriia; order Flavobacteriales; family Flavobacteriaceae; genus Flavobacterium; species Flavobacterium aureirubrum. The sequence goes on along the minus strand of NZ_JBCGDO010000007.1, from coordinate 3,502 downwards.
CATCGCATAGAACTGTGCAAGCAGACCTCAAAAATGCTAAAAGGTTTTGATGTAAAAAACAAAATTATCAATAGCAAAATAAAGGAATTGCCCGATCAAAACGAATATTCTTGTTTTGTGGCAATGGTGGAAACACTTAAAAATCGTTTAAATGACGAAAAATTAATGATTGATAACGTTGGATTAGTAATTATTGATGAAGCGCATTATAATTCATTCAGAAAATTATTTAGCCAGTTTAAAAAATCTTTCATCCTTGGTGTAACTGCAACGCCATTAAGCTCAAATATCAAATTGCCAATGCATCATAATTACAGTGAATTAATCGTTGGTGATACTATTCAATCATTAATAGACAAAGGTTTTTTAGCAAAAGCTACAACTTACAGTTATGACGTTGGTTTAACATCGCTCAAGGTTGGAATAAATGGAGATTACACTGTAAAATCTTCCGATGATTTATACATGAATATGGTTATGCAAGAAAAATTACTCCATGCTTACACAGAAAAATCACTCAGAAAAAAAACACTTATTTTTAACAATGGGATCAATACTTCATTGTATGTATATCAAACTTTTAAAGAAGCAGGATTTCCAATAAAACATTTAGACAATACAACATCAGCAGAGGACAGAAAAGATATTTTGCAATGGTTTAAGAAAACGCCCGACGCTATTTTAACCTCAGTAGGTATATTGACAACAGGATTTGACGAACCTACAGTGGAAAGTATTATTTTAAACAGAGCCACAAAATCATTGACATTATATTTTCAAATGATTGGTCGTGGTTCAAGAAAACTAGCAAACAAAGACAGTTTTATAGTTATAGATTTAGGAAATAATGCTTTACGATTTGGTTTGTGGAACGACCCAATAGATTGGCAACATATTTTTAAATCGCCCGAGTTTTATTTGGAAAATCTAAGAGATGATGCTGAAATTGAATCTCATTTTAAGTATACAATGCCCGAAGCTATAAGAAAAATGTTTTCTAAATCAACAGAAATAACTATCGATATTGAAGCTGAATTTAAAAAAATTACCGCCAAGAATTTGCGTTCAAAAGAAGTAATTGATAGATCTATTGACCAACACGCTTTAATGTGTGTGGATAATACAACTGATTTGACAGCAGCTCGGATGTTATCAAAGCTATTAAATGATGATATTGAAAGTCGCGTCATACGATATGTCAATTGTCTCGGAAAAACTAGTAAAAATTATCGTGAATGGCTAATTGAAGACTATAAAACCAAACTTAATATAGCTATTGGCAAAAAATACAGAGAGCGTTTAATTTTTTGATTTTTACGACATTTTTCAACTAAAATTATCTCAATTTTCTGTTTTCTTACTATCAATTTTCGATTTCACCACTTTTAAAGTGTGCACTACATCGATGTATTTTTCACCTAAATGCAGTTCGTCGATGATATTTTTAATTTTAACAGATATATTGTCAGAAATAGTAATTACTGCAAATTTCGAAATAAATTTGTACTGTGATTGTTAGCCAAATAGTAATTCTAAAAACATTTTTTTAACAATTGTTCAACCAATAAATAAAGTATAACATTATGAAGAAAAAATATGACATATTATTGATTTTAGAAGGAACTTATCCATTTAATGGTGGTGGAGTTTCAACTTGGTCACATATGTTGTGTAATGATGTTAGCAATGCAAACTTTTCTTTATATTCGATTAATGCTAATTATGAGTTGAAACCAAAGTATGAGCTAGGAGAAAACGTTAAAAAAATAATACAAGTTCCTTTATGGTCGCCACTTGAGCCGCAAGAAATGATTGATTATGGCAAAAAGTTTCACAAAATTGTTCGAATAAAAGAAAAATCAGATGATAAAGACATAATTGAAAAATTTATTCCAATTTTTAGAAGGCTAATCAAAAGTATATATTCTGACACACGAGTTGCTTCTGATTTTGATGTGATTATGTTTTTGATGTGGGAATATTTCCAAACGCACGATTACAAAAAAAACCATGCTACACGAGGAAGTTTGGAGTACATTTTGTTCGCTTGTTAAAGAAATTATTTTTAAAGATAACGAGAAAGCAACATTATATGATTTAACATTGGGAATGAGATGGATTTATCGTTTTTTAATTCCAATTTCAATAGATGTTCCTAAGGTAGATATTTCACATTTAACAATTTCTGGTTTTCCTGTTATTCCTGCCTTAGTTTTAAAATATAAATACAACACGCCAATTATTGCAACTGAACATGGTGTATTCATAAGAGAACGATTAATTGCAATAAATACATCAGAATATTCATTTTTCCTGAAAAAATTATTAATTCGTTTTTCTGAGAGTATAACAGAATTAGTTTACTATAAAGCCGATGCTATATTATCAGTAAATAAATTCAATATGAGTTGGGAAAAAATGTATGGTGCTAATCCTGATAAAATAGATGTTATTTATAACGGTGTAGACCATAATTTATTTTCGCCTTCGCCTAAACCTGAAAATTTAAGAGATGTTCCCACGGTTGTTGCTGCGGCTAGAATCTTTGAATTGAAAGATATAATTACCATGATTAAATCATGTGGTGAAGTTAAAAAGTCAATACCAAATGTTCAATATTTGGTTTATGGTGATAATAATGCCGTTCCTGAATATACCAAAGAGTGTACCGATTTAATTGCTCAGCTTGGACTTGAAGAAAATTTCAAATTAGCCGGTTATCATGCAAAACCACACCAATTATTTTGTGAAGGCGATATTTCAATTTTAACTTCTATATCAGAAGGATTTCCTTATACAGTTATTGAGTCAATGAGTTGTGGAATTCCGGTTGTAGCTACTGACGTTGGTGGAGTTTCTGAAGCATTAGATGCTTCATGTGGATTTATATGCAAACCTAAAGATTATATCGAAATTGGAAGCAGAGTTGTAGAATTACTTCAAAATGAACAATTGCGTTTACAAATGGGCAAAAATGCCCGTAAAAAAGTAATCGATAATTTTACGATTGATAAATTCATTAAAGGATATGAAAACGCTTATGAGAAAGTTATAGCTCACAAACAAGTTCAAATGCCTCACCCAATTTTCATACCAGTGGAAGCTCAAGAAGCTTCGTAATTCTTTAGATAAAAAAGAGTTTTCATTTTTGCCCTAACCTACCACATTGAAAAATCAATTTGATAACATAGAATTTTTGATGCACAACATCAAAGATAAAGTTGGTAAGCCTGTAAGTACGAGAGTAGTCATGGCTACCATTGAGTCTTTGGGTATCCGAGATATTGATGTGCCAGAGGATTACGGGTTTGAGTCTATAAAATCTCTTGCTGAATATATCTTTCGCGAAATAAACGCTCTTCCTGATTATAAAGATAACCCGTTGGGTGTAATTAAATTATTTGATTTTTAATATTATTTATTGGTCTATCAAAGATGAATTTATTGATATATTGAACTAAAGTTAATGCTGTAATTTTTGCTAATATTCTTGTTTTAAAAC
>NZ_JBCGDO010000006.1:0-147689 GCF_038739835.1 Flavobacterium aureirubrum | reverse complement strand
GTTTTTTACAAAATGGCACACGGATAAAACGGATTTAAGCAGATAAGCGCGGATTTTTAAAAAATTAATTCATTTAATTTCTCTGTGAATCTCTGAGAAATCTTCGTGTGGCGCTGTGTAACTATTTTGCTCCCCAAAGGTCGCAAAGTTTTTTACAAAATGGCACACGGATAAAACGGATTTAAGCAGATAAGCGCGGATTTTTAAAAAATTAATTCATTTAATTTCTCTGTGAATCTCTGAGAAATCTTCGTGTGGCGCTGTGTAACTATTTTGCTCCCCAAAGGTCGCAAAGTTTTTTGAAAAATGGCACACGGATAAAACGGATTTAAGCAGATAAGCGCGGATTTTTAAAACATTAATTCATTTAATTTCTCTGTGAATCTCTGAGAAATCTTCGTGTGGCTCTGTGTAACTATTTTGCTCCGCAAAGGTCGCAAAGTTTTTCGCAAAATAGCACACGGATAAAACAGATTTAAACAGATAAACGCAGATTTTTAATATATCGGTTTGATCCGTATAATCTGAGACTAAAATTTAAACCATTTCAACGGCTTGCTCCACAATTGCATACACTTTGTTGAGTTGTTCTTCGGTTATGATATAAGGCGGAAGTATATAAACAATATTGCCAACTGGACGCAGAATTACTCCATTGGCAATAAAGAAATTATAAAGTTTGTTGCGCATCGTACCATAATAACTTTCCTGGGTTTCGGTTATGATTTCTAGCGCGAAGATGACACCGAGGACTCTGGTTGTTTTTACTTTGGGATGCTGTTGTATTTTCTCCTGAAAAACCAAATGTTTTTGATGTATTCGTTGGATATTGTCTTGCATTTCTTGGGTTTCCAATACCGCAATACTAGCCAATGCTGCCGCACAACCTGTAGGGTTTGCTGTGAATGTATGTCCGTGAAAAAGGGCTTTGTTAACATCGTCATGATAAAATCCGTCAAATATTTCTTGAGTAAACGACGTGATAGCCATCGGGATCGTACCGCCAGTCAACGCTTTTGACAAGCATAGCATATCGGGTTTATTGACCAAATAATCACTGGCGAAGGTCTTACCCGTTTTGCCAAAACCCGTCATGACTTCATCGGCTATTGTAAATACTTTATGTTTTTGGCAAAGTGAAATCATTTGGTCTAAAACTTCTGCCGAATACATCACCATTCCAGCTGCACCTTGACATAGTGGCTCAAAGATAAAAGCGGCAAAATCTCCCGTTGCAATTAAACTTTCTATTGCTGTCAAACTATTGGTTTCATTTCCTTTTGTCGGCACAGGAATACGAACCACTTCGAGCAACGACCCTTTGAAAGCTTCGGTAAAAAAAGTAATGCCACTCGATGCCATCGCCCCGAAAGTGTCACCATGAAAAGCGTCTTCAAACGCAATGACTTTTGTTTTAATTATCCCTTGATTATAATTGTACTGTAAAGCGGCTTTTAACGCCACTTCAACTGCCGTAGAACCATTGTCAGAAAAGAACAATTTTTTTTGATTTTGGGGCAAGATAGTCAGTAACTTTTCGGCTAATTCCACCGCGGGTTTATTGGTAAAACCGCCAAAAAGTACGTGTTCCAAAGTGGTTAATTGCTTGTAAATAGCATCGGCAATCGTTTTATTAGAATGTCCATAAGGATTCACCCACCAAGAAGCAATGGCATCGATATATTCTTTACCGTTTTCATCCCATAGCAAAGCGCCATCGCCCTTGACAATAGCAGGCAACAAACCCGTAGTTTTGTGTTGCGTATAAGGATGCCAGTTGTAGAGTTGGTCTTTTTCGGATAGGTTCATTAGATTTCTGATTGTTGAAGCACTATGTTTGATTTCAGATTAGAGACTTAATAGATTTTCTCTGAATTTATCAGCATAGTATCGCGTAACATTGGCATCAAAATAAGGTTCGTTGTCAATACGTCCAATGAATTTGGCTTTAGTTTTACTCAAGATAATTGCCTCAGTGGCTTTATTTTCATCTCCCGAAAAAATAATCCCTGCTATGCTAATTCCTCTGCTTTTCAAGGCTTCAAAAGTCAATAACGTATGATTGATACTGCCCAAATAATGACGAGAAACAACAATAACTTTATACTCTTTTTGAATTAGATCAATAACACAATCCGTATCATTCAAAGGAACCAAAACGCCACCTGCACCTTCAATAACGAGATGATTAGTAGTCATTGGCTCTTTAATTTGTTTTAAATCAATAGTGATATCATCTACTGCCGCAGCATAGTGTGGACTTGCTGGCGTGTTCAATGCATAAGCGTTGGGATGAAAAACCGACTTAGTGTTGGAGACTTGAGCCTTCACTTTATGACTGTCTGAATGGTCTAAATCTCCTGCTTGTATGGGTTTCCAATAATCGGCTTCTAATGCTTCGGTTACTATGGCTGACGCTACTGTTTTGCCCACGTCAGTTCCAATTCCTGTGATGAATAATTTCATAATTTTTATTTAACCGCAAAGTTCGCAAAGTTTTTCGCAAAGCACGCAAGGATTTTTATCAAAATGAGGGGTTCAGTATTGTAGTTTTTCTAATTAAACTCAAATTTACATGTATTGCATTTGTATTTATATCGCGCCACAAAAGGAAAAATAGCCGTCACAATGAATAAAGCATAAGATATAAAAGACTTCCAATCTTTGATAGAAGTAACCAAATCTATTGTTGTTGCACTACATTTTGGACATTGTATCGGTTGATTTTCGTCTTCAACAGAATACAGGCTGACTTCTCCTAAAATATCGTTGGCTCTTTCAAAATCTTCTGTTTTCACAAACAATTTTACACCACCAACAGCATTACTATAAAGCGGATTAGAATCGACTATATTGTTATCTCGCAAAAAAACCTCAATTCCTTGGCTCTCTAATTTACCTTGGAAAATAATAGCTTCGCTTGTGTATTGAAATCGTCGTAGTAATTTAAATTTTTCTTCTTCCATAGTTAGAATACAAAGGTACTCAACAACTGTAAAACTTCTGTGATTTCTGTTTCTGAATTATAGCTATGCAAACAAAAACGTAATCGTTCTTGACCTTCGGGAACAGTTGGAGACAAAATAGGTTTTACATCAAATCCTTTTTCTTGCAGTTGCTTGGCGATATTTTTCACGCTTTCATTTCCCGGAATAATGGCACATTGAATGGCCGATTTGCTATAAACAAACAATGGTTTTAATCCCAATCGGTTTTTCTCCTGATTGAAGTGAGTGATATTGTTTTTTAATGCGTTTAATGCGTTTTGCTCAACTTCTAATTGCTTGTAGGCAACCAAAATAGTAGCAACAGAATGAGGAGAAAGTCCTGTTGTATAAATGAAACTTCGGGCAAAGTTGACCAAATAGCTATTTAATTCAGAACTACCTAAAATAGCTGCACCATGACAACCCAATCCTTTTCCGAAAGTCATAATGCGGGCAAAGACTTTGTCTTGAAAACCTAAACTTTGCACGACTCCTTCGCCTCGCTCACCAAAAACACCCAACGCATGTGCTTCATCCACTACTAAATACGTCTTGTATTTTTCGGATAGCGCCACTAATTCTTCAAAGTTGGGACAATCGCCATCCATAGAAAATACACTTTCGGTAACGATGAAAATTGTTTCGGGTTGAGCGTTTCGGGTTTCGGGTTGTTGGAATTTTATGATTAATTTTTCTAATTCTTCTAAATCGTTATGCTGAAACTTAAAACTCTTGGCATGGCTCATTTGAATTCCATCACGAATAGAAGCATGACACAGTTCATCGTATAGAATAACATCATTTCGTTGAGGAACTGAACCAAAGAAACCAACATTAGCATCATAACCCGAATTGAAAATTAAAGCGGTTTCCGATTGATGAAAATTAGCTATAAACGTTTCTGTGGTATGATATAAAGAATGATTTCCCGAAAGCAATCTGGAACCCGTTGCTCCGTTTATTTTGATATTGTTGTCTAAAAGATACTGATGGGTTGCATTGAAAATGGTTTCACTATGAGCAAAACCTAGGTAATCATTGGAAGCAAAATCAATTAAACCTTTTGAAACCGGTAACGTGCGAAGTGCTTTATTCGCTTCGCGTTGCTCGAGTTTAGTTTTAAGTGATTTTGGGAGTTTCATATGGTTTCTTTTTCAATCCATTTGTAGTTTCCTTTTTCGGTAGCGTCTAATAAATTGATATTTAGCTTTATGGCAGCCAGTATGCCAAATTGAATCGCGGGTTCCTTTTCGTTAAACGTGTACATTTTGTAATGTTTGTTTCCTAAATACCAAAGGTTAACTTCATATTTGTATTCATCAATCTTAAATACAGAAATATATTCAAGTTCAGGGAGCGCTTTAATTACTTTTCTCGAAAATGGACCGACCATATAAATTGAAACTAATTTTTCTTTATCCAAATCAATTAGAATATTTTTTGTTATTGAAAAAGAAACACCACCCGCAAAACAAAATGCTGCAATTTCAATTATTCCTGCTATTCCTTTTGGTTTTACATTATCCAACTCAACCTTGCTAAATAGAAGACAAAGTAAATACAGCATATAAATCATAAATGAAAAAAACAATGACGCTACTATAACTCTCCACAATGGCAACTTGCCTTGTGAAACAATCAATTCGTATTCGTTATCATTTTCCATTATCCAAAAATAAAAAAAGCCCAACAATAATGTTGAGTTTTCTCAGTTTTTTAATCTTAATATTTGTTATGCTACGTTCTTCTTTTTTAAAATGACAATAGAAGATATTTCACCTTCGAATGACATTACAGCAAAGCTCGAAGCGACGAAACAATGACAACAGGTCTAGGACTCCAGAGGTATAACAACTTGGTGTTTATAATATCATTAAAACTGTATCGATTATTTTATTTTAATTTTGTTAATATAATTTAAAAAATCTTTTTTTTCTTACTAATTTATTGTTAAGTTTGTTACGGAATTTTTTCAATCTACCCGAATTGGATTGAAATTTGAAATTAATAGTACGCTGAAACATTAGATTGAGTGGCTTAATAAAGATTTTAGATTATTTCCTAAAATAAATGAAAATGTACAATTTTTGCTTACCTATAAATTAACAAGTGATATATAGTTTTGAGCAATGAATTAAAAATTTATAGAAAGCTATCATTTTTGACCGTTATCGTGTTTCATTTGTTCCTTATGGAAAAATAAAGAAACTATTAAAATTACTACCGAGGATAAAGAAATTAACCTAACTACTTAATAATTCACTTTACTATGAAAAAATTACTATTTACCTTTTTTTGTTTTTATGGGCTATTGTCGAATGCCCAAAAAATTCGTTTTGAATATGATGCAGCAGGAAATCAAATTCAAAGAAGATGGTGTATAACTTGTTTTTCAAGGAATGCACAAGAAGATTACAAAGATATTTCTAATCTAGAAGATACAGATTTGCAAAAGTTTTTCCCCGAGGATGTCATCTCTTATTATCCTAATCCAGTTAAAGAAGAATTATTTTTAAAGTGGGAATTGATAAATGAAAATAAAGTTTCAAGTATTGATGTATTCACTTTGAATGGACAAGTATTGAAATCTATAAAAGAAAATTTATCACAAAATTCACTTGTAATATCATTTCAAGATTATCCTACAGGAATTTATTTTTTAAATTTGAATTATACTAATGGCGATCAAAAATCTATAAAAATTGTTAAAAATTAAACCATGAAAAAGATAGTATTATTTTATTTTTTATTAAATTCCGTTGTTTCGTTTTCACAAGAAGATGTTTTTGGTAATTCTCCTGTGCATGGAATTATACCAATAAAAAGAGGTGATATACAAGAAAAAAGCGTTATAGCAAATAGAAATGCAACAACCATCTCTAATGCAACCCCAAGTACTCCAACTGGTAATTCAACAGAAGTGGGTGTTACTGAAGGACAACTTTCGGTGTCTTTAACAGGTGGAGCGACTTACAATATACCTATTGCTGTTCCGCCTGGTATTAATGGTATAGTGCCACAAGTATCTTTAAGTTATAATAGTCAAGGAGGAAATGGTTTGGCTGGTTATGGATGGAATATCTCAGGAGTTTCTGTAATTACAAGAATTCCAACTACTAAATTTCACGATAATATTATTGATGGTGTTGATTTTAATAGTTTAGATAGATTTGCCCTTGATGGACAACGATTAATAGTAAAAAATGGAACGACTGGTGTTTATGGAGCCAATGGAACAGTTTATGAAACAGAAAGTTTTTCAAATGTTCAAATTACATCCTATGGAGTACATCCAAGTGGTGCCAATTATGGTCCTGCCTATTTTATTGTGCAATATCCAGACGGTTCTATAGCTCACTATGGTAATTCTACCACCTCAAGATCATTAACAGACTGGGCAATAACATATTGGCAAAACCCTCAAGGAGTAAGAATTTCATATAATTATGTTTTGTCAAATAATAATTTATCAATTAGTACTGTTAGCTATGGAACCAGATTAACAACCACTCCTATCAATGAGATATCTTTTGTTTATAAAAATAGAACAAGACAAGAACAAGCATATATTGGAGGGCAATCTTTTGTAAGAAGTACTATTTTAAGTGAAATCAGGGTTAAAGGACATAATATTGGTTTTAGAAATTATCTTCTTTCTCATGAAGCAACCTCACTAGGCTATGAAAGGTTGAAAAGTATTACTGAAAAAAGTGGCGATAACACAAAAAGTTTTAATCCAACAGTTTTTAACTACGAAACAACTATTGAAGACATAGCTTTCAATACAAATTCAGCAACATTATCAATTGGTAATATTAGGTCTGACAATTCAGCTACTGTTCAAGGTGATTTTGATGGTGATGGCAATATGGATATTATTCTTTATCCTACAACTGGGGCCAATTCTAATAAGAAGTATTGGCTTTTTAGCGACATACAGGGAACGGGATTAAATATTGGAAGTGAGCACAATGTTGGCACTTTTACGGAAATATTTCCAACATCGTGGTTGAGCTGGAACAATAAATTAATGCCCATGCAGGGTTGGTGTGTTATACAGCATAATACAAGCTCTAATTTAACTTCTTTCAAGAATTATTCAACGGGTATTGCTAACCCCATTTATTTCCAATATGAAAAAACATATCAATTTCCTAAAATAACTTATAGCTATTGGAAGTATCCTTGTGGCAATGGTGGCGGGACTAATCCTATTTTAGACCCGGGAACGGGAGACCCAATCGATCCAATTGTTACAGAACCTACATGGACTGAAATAGTAAGAGAAATACCTAAAGAATACGCAAGTGGTGATTTTAATGGTGATGGATTAACAGACGTTTTAATCATTGAAAAATCACTTACCTATTCTATACAAAATTATTGCACTTCATCAACACAATCGTATAGTGGGGGTAAAGTTTATTTTTTTGATTTAGATAGACGATTAACAACTAACACTCCCATTGTTGCAGGTTATTTTCAGACTACAAACAATTCAAAATTTATTACAGCAGATTTTAATGGTGATGGAAAAACTGATATTTTTATTTTTGATGATAATATTTGCAGAGTTTATACTTTAAACAATAGCAACAATATAATATTAATAACTACAATTAATTCTACAAATATTAACTTATCAAAACCTATATTAATGGGAGATTATAATGGTGATGGAAAAGCTGATTTTATGATTCCTAAAGTGCATGAAAGTAACCTATTTACAAAATATATTTCAATAGGTAATAATGTAGCATATACCGAATTTGATACAGGATTTCCATATTTACCAAATTTTTATGATGGAAATGCAAGTACCATTCAACAAATTATCCCTAACGATTTTAATAATGATGGAAAAACAGATTTTATAATTACAAGATGCAGATATGTTCATTCTGGTGCCGCTAATTGGGTCAATCAAAATAGATTTATATCTGTTAGATATTTTGCTAACAAAGGCACAACTTTTGAGTCATCAATGTTTACAGTAAAACAAGATAATACTGGTATAAATCATTTTCCTATTCCAGTTTCGCTTTCTTTTGATAAAGAAAACTCAAATAAGCAAATTAGTTTTATTTCCAACAACAATATTTATAGTGCTTTGTCCCCTAAAGATAACGTTATTGATACTTCACTTAAAGAAATTATTCTTGGTAATGGCGTTAAAGAAGTAATTTCTTACCAGCCCTTGAATAACGATGATCTTTCATACGATAACGCTTTTTTTCCATCAACATCCACAGAAAATTATCCAAATTTTGATATTAAAGTTGCAAATAATTTCAGAATTGTTTCAAAATTAGAGCAAGTTACTGCTACACAATATAAACAACAAAAGTTAAAATATTATGGAGCAGTATCAAATGTGGAAGGATTAGGGTTTTTAGGATTTAGAGGTTTGGCAAGAACTAATTGGTTTAATGATGATAATCCTGTAATTTCCTCAGTATCAAAACACGATATTACAAAAAGAGGTGCTGCTATTGAAACATTTTCTGTTTTAGGGGAAACCTTTGGTAATTTTACGAACTATTCTCCTTCTAGTTTTATAAATAAAACGAATATGACTTATGTAGATCAATTGCTATCTAACAAGGTTTATAAAATTAATAATACAGTTACAATTTCATCAAATGGCTTAGAGGTAACTTCAAAAGAAGTTACAACAACTTACGACACTAATAACAACCCACTCACAACAACTTCTTTATCTAAAAATGGAACAACCACAGAGAGAACAGAGGTTGTGAATATAGAATATTTTCCATCTACAACAAGTCCTACTTATGTAATTGGTAGATTAAAAAAGAAAAATTCTTCAGTAACACATAACGGAGACACCATGACTGGTGAAGAAATTTACACCTATAATACCGCTCATTTGGTTTCTAACATACAGAAAAAAGGGCATTTGACTAACTATTTAACGGAAGATAATAGTATTTATGATGTTTTTGGAAACATAAGACAAAAGAAAATTACAGCAGTAGGATTAACACCCAGAATTACTAATTTTACTTATGATCCGACGGGTAGATTTTTGATGTCAAGTACTGATATAGAAGGCCTAGTAACTTCTTACACTTATAATACAAGTAATGGACTACTTTTAACTGAAACGCTACCTTCAAATGCGGGTTATCCATTAATTACTACATACGGATATGATGTTTGGGGTAAGAAAATAAAAGAGACTGATTATTTAGGTAAAAATTTAAATCTATCGTATTCATGGCTAAGTGCTGGTTTAAGTGGTAATTTTGTGCTAAGTACCTCTGGTGATGACAACTCTTCAACTTTTAGTTGGTATGATGATTTAGGTAGAAAAATTGCTGAAGGATTTAGAACAATTAATGATGCGAGTAGCTCAGAATCAAATAATAGTTGGAAAACTTTTGAGTATGATATTTATGATAGAGAGAGAAAATCTTACGAACCACAACTATCACTACTCCCTCAGTGGTCTGGTTTATTCAGTACAACTACATATGATTTTTATGGAAGAACTACACAAGTTGTAGAGCATACAGGTAAAACTTCAAATATTAATTATGATGGTTTAACTACTACTGCCAGCGATGGCGTGAGCAATGCCACTGTAATTAAAAATTCATTAGGAAACATTGTTTCAAAGACCGATAATGGTGGTACCATTAACTACCAATATTATGCCAATGGAAATTTGAAACAATCTAATTTTGGCGGGGTAATAGTTGCTGTAGAACAAGATGGTTGGGGCAGAAAAACAAAATTAATTGATCCAAGTGCAGGTACTTATGAATATCAGTACAATGAATTTGGGGAAATGAAAAAAGAAATTACTCCTAAGGGTGAAACTTCATATACAATTGACAATTTTGGAAAAGTTACAGTAAAAACAATTCAAGGTACAGGCGGAGACCCAACAAATACTAAAACTACTTATACCTACAATCCAACAACGAAGTTATTAACCAATACCAGATATGATGACTTTGCTGGAGGTTTTTATACTTTATATTCCTATGGATATGACAATTACAAAAGAATAAACTTCAATGATGAAAGTGGTTTTAATGCCTATTACCAAAGAGCTACTTTTTTTGATGCTTTTGGAAGACCAGAAAAAGAACTATATACAGCTGTAAACACATCTGATAATAAACGTTCTGATAAATGGGTAAAAAACACCTATAAAAATGGACATCATTGGCAAATTTTAGACGATGCTACTAATCAAGTGTTGTGGCAAACCTCAAAAGTTAATGCTCGTGGTCAACTAACTAATGGAAATTATGGTAACGGTATTTCAGTTACTAATACCTATGACCAATATGGTCTCCCAACTCAATTCAAACACGATAAGACAACTTCCCCTGCTGTTAATATAATGACTCTAAATACTGTTTTTGAGACACAAAGAGGGAATTTGACCAGTAGGTATAATAGTATGTTTGATTATCAAGAAAATTTTACCTATGATAATTTAGACCGATTAACTAATTGGAAAGAAACTGGAGATTTACTATCAAACCATACATTTAGTACGACTTCTACTGAAGGTTTTCAATCTGTTGCAGGAGCAACATTAAGTTTAACTAATGGTGGACTTTTAACCACAGCGATTGGACAAGGTAAAGGGACTGAAAAACTAGTACTTTCTAACTCCGTTTCGGGTAAAACCATCAATGTAAAGGGTGTTTTTCAAAATTATTCTACTGCAAACGGTACCATTCTTAATTTACGTATTTATGAGAAAAACATAAGTACAGGAATTGTAGTAAGTACTTCATCAATCCCTATAACACCTGGCAATTTTTCATACGCTAAAACCATTGTTAATTCGGGCTGTAATGTATTTGTAAAATTAGATATTAGCAATCCAAATGTATCAAATGCATCAATGTCCTTTCATTTAGATAATATTACTTTTACACTTAGCGTTGATGACTTTCAATCGTATGACACTCTTGGAAGAATTAATGAAAATAATGTTGGTACTTATAACTACACCAATATAAATCAAGCTAATTCTGTTCCAAAACATTTTCAAAATAGTTCAATTATTACTAAACCTGATTATCAAAATTATTATCAAAATAGGGCTAATTTAGACATTACTTATAATGCTTTTAAAAGTCCTATTGATATAATTGAAGAAGGAAAAGACAAAATTAGTTTTATTTACAATATGAACAACAGCCGTTCTACTATGTATTATGGCAGTTTAGAAACCAATAAATTATCAAGAAGATTTAGAAAACATTATTCGGCAGATGGAACTATGGAGATTAAGCAGGATATGGTTAATGGTACTGTTGAATTTATAACTTATATAGGAGGTGATGGCTATACTGCACCAGTAATATTGAAAAGCGACGGTACTACTCAACAATACATGTATCTCCACAGAGATTATTTAGGAAGTATAGTTGCGGTTACTAACCAAGCAGGCGCAGTGGTTGAAAAACGATTATTTGATGCATGGGGAAATATCAAAAGAATACAAGACGGTGCTGGAAATAATTTAACTAAATTAACCGTCATAGAAAGAGGATATACTGGGCACGAACATTTACAAGGGGTTGTTTTAATCCACATGAATGGTCGATTGTATGACCCTGTGATTCATAGATTTTTACAGCCTGATAATTTTATTTCAGACCCACAAAATACGCAAGCATTTAACAGATATAGTTATGTGTTAAATAATCCATTAAAATATTCTGATGCTAGTGGAGAATTACCAGTTTTAGTTGTTGCAGCAATTGTAGGTGCAATAGCTGGCGGAGCAGGTTATATTGCTCATGCCATTCAGACAGGAAATTGGTCTTGGGGTGGTTTCGGTATGGCTGTTGTTGGAGGTGCTGCAGTTGGTGCTTTAACTGGTGGTCTTGGAGGTGCAAGTGCAACATGCGTCACATTAAGTGCAGCGGGTAATGCCGCCGCATCATCTTTTGTTGCTGCATTTTTCCCAGCAATAAGTGTTCCTGTAGGTGATTGGAGTTTTAGTATTTCTCCTTCTATTGCTTTTGGTAATGCTTCTGGAGCTGGCGTTAGTTTTGGAGTGAGCTATAGCGATGGTGATTGGAGTTTTTCAGGTGGTGTAGGTATTATGTCTTATGGCAATTATAATGGCTTCGGAGCTAACTCTAATGAAATTAGATACTCTATATTGGCAAATTATGATGATGGCAAAACTGGATTTAGTTTAGGTACAAATTTTTGGAGGGGTTCTGCTGGAAGTGATGGAAATAATTTAAACCAAAGAACTGGAGTAATTGGATTTCACAGTAATGATTTTAATGTTATGTATGAAAACGATGGAGGTTTTGGAATGGATCAATTACAATTAGGTGATAAAGGAGATAGTTATAGAACTGCGGCACTAAATTTATCGATTGGAGATTTTACTGCAGGATTTAATTTGATGACAGGCTATAGAGGAAGAGATAACCAAGAATATGAAAATGAAAATATGAAAATTGGTAAAAATTGGAAATTTGGAACTCAAGATCAATATGGAGCAAAATTTCCTAGAGGTTATGTTCATGAAACTGGAAACAAATATCGTTTAGGAGCATTAAGTGTTGGTTATAAAGGATATAGAGTTGGTATCAATAGTGAACGTATTAGACATGCAATTCAAGATAAGGCAATACATGGAATAATTGGAGATGCTGGTTTTCAAAATACATCTTGGAATGTTAAAGGTTATTTTCAACACAAAACTCCAAATATTTTTACATCATGGTAAAGCATGTTATATTAATTGTTTTATTATTACAAATAAGTTGTTCTACTAAGAAAAATGAGTTTAATCAGTACAGATATAAAATTTCACGATTTACGATAAAACCATTAGAAAATTTAGAACTTTATAAAGTAATCGATACATCATCTATTTATATTCTAACTAATATTTATAACTTTGGCAAACAAGATATTAACATCCCCCAAGCATTAAAATTTTATAAGAATGGTAGAATTGCTAAGTTTAAAAACAGTAAATATAATTCGATAGAATTATTAAATCCTAAAAGAGCAGAAATGGGTTTTTATAAATTATATAAAAATGAATTAGAAATTGAATTTATGTCTAATTCTGCTCAATCTGGGAATTTTTTAGTTAAGAAAAAAATTATGATAAACAAAGATACAATTACTAGTTTTTATGGGGATTTTAAATATGAATATATAAAATATAAGTTACCTGATAACTATTTAATTTATTCACCTGACTGGTAAAATTTTAACATTATGAAAAATACAATTTATATTCTGATTTTATCTTTACTGATGACAAACTGCTCATCAGAAAGTAATGATAATGAAAACAGTAACCCATTTTCAATAAATCTTACACCATCAGTAACCAGTGTAGTTGTTGATCAAGCATTTACTATATCGATAAGTGCTACTGAAGAAATCAAAGAATTATGGGTATCTACTGATAATTTTGCTACGGGAGGTTATGCTCAAAGACAGTTTGGTACAAGTTATATATTGAACTTTAATTTTGATACACTAGGGCAAAAAACGATTTCGGTTAGAGCTAAAAATCAAAATAATGTGGTTTCAGAAAAGCAAGTGGTAATTTCGGTTTCAAGAGGAAATGCACTAAAAATAAATGGTGTACAAGTAATTTCTTTTTATGGAATAAATACCACTTATGACTCTGAATTTCCAGCAACAAATCCAAACCATTTAGCCGATTTGCGTTTTGGACTCTCAAAAAACAAATTAGGTAATCCATTAGACAATATTTATAGTCCGACTTATTGGTATCTATCAAATGTAATTGATAATCAAGGCAGCATGACTTGGGATTGTAGTAATGATAATTTATATCTAAATCCGAATGCACCATTAAAATTTGGTTTGGTTGATATTGATAATGGCATTGCAGGAGCCGATTTATTAAATGGTCCTCCAGATTACAGGGAAATAAGTTTTACCAATTATTTAGTAACCAAACCCACTACAATAACTTATACCTTTCCTGAAATAAATCTGGAATTCAAGGTGTTTGTAGAATGGGCAAATTAAAAATAATAATCATGAAGAAAATAACAACTTTAGTTTTTGTAGTACTGTGTTCCATTTGTTATGGACAAGAAAAAACAGTAAAAAAGTTTCAGTTAGGAGTTTCCTATTCTTTAACTAATGATGATGAGATTTTTAAAAATCCATTTAGTGGATTTGCTAATTATCAAGTTAAGCAATGGGACAATTTAGACATCAATGCAGGTTTAAAAGTTTATTATTTTAGTTCAAAAGAAAGTACTAACTTTTCTAATAAATTGGGATTTAATCCGAATATTTCATCTTCCTATTATTTTGCAAAAAATAAACTAAATGCAAATGTAGCTATTGGTTATTACTTTGATTCTTTTACATCAACTCCTACTATTACCGGGATTATTGTAAGTCCAGAACGAGATATAAAAACCAATGGAATAACTTTAGCGCCAGGAATAAAATATTTTTTTCATCCTAATATATTTATTGATGCTAATGCAACTTTTTTAGTAGCTAAAACAAAAGATGATTTTTATAAAGACACCACAGGAAACAATACGTTTATAAATTTAGGATTGGGAGTAGCGTTCTAAAGAATACTATTTTGAAAAAAATTTCAGTCATCATTTTTATTTTATCAATGTTGGTTTCTCATGCACAAGGAGAAGCGAACATTTGGTATTTTGGAGAAAATGCAGGTCTGGATTTTAATAATGGTTCTCCCGTTGCATTAACCAATGGACAGTTAGTAACCGAAGAAGGTTGTGCCACTATTTCCAATTCAAGTGGTCAATTGTTGTTTTATACAGACGGAATTACTGTTTACAATAAGAACCATGTAGTAATGATAAATGGAAACGGATTAATGGGACATCCATCAAGTACTCAATCTGCAACCATAGTACCTAAACCAGGTTCAAACAATCTTTATTACATTTTTACAATACCAGAAGAAAGTAACCCAAGTGGTTTTCGGTATTCAATTGTAGATATGACTTTAGATGGAGGTAACGGTGCAGTAACAGCTGACAAAAATATTTTAGTTCTAACGCCTATCGGAGAACATTTAGGTGTTACCAAACACGGTAACGGTCAAGATTATTGGATTATAGTACATGGGTTACACAGTAATAGTTTTTTTGCTTATCGATTATCATCATTGGGTTTAGATCTTAATCCAACTATAACAAATATTGGTGCTGTAATTACCGGCAATTCTACTGACTTTTTTGAAGCGGGTTCAATTAAAATATCTCCAAGTGGTTCAAAATTAGCATTTACAAGTGTAATGGATATTGCTCAACTTTTTAGCTTTAATAATTTGACAGGGGTAGTATCAAATGAAATTACTCTTACTACTGAAAGTGGAGAATTGTATGGAGCTGCATTTTCTCCTGATGAATCTTTATTGTATATATCAAACAGTTTTGGTAAGATTCATCAATTTAATTTGAATGCTACTGATATTCCAAATTCAGAAATAACTATTTTTAACGGAAATATTCCCGGTCAAATGCAAGTGGGACCTGATAATAAAATTTATGTTGCTTTCGGAAGTAGATTTTATTTGGGTGTAATAAATAATCCAAATGTTCTCGGAATAGCTTGTAATTTTCAGAGAGACGGTTTTTATCTTGGAGGTAAAAAAAGTAAACAGGGCTTACCCTCATTTAATCAATCGTTTTTCTTTACTCCTTCAATAACTGTTAATTCTAATTGTATTGGAGAGCCTTCCGTTTTTAATTTTTCAACAAGTCAAACAGTGTTATCTGCTACTTGGAATTTTGGGGATGGCTCAACTTCAAATAGTATAAATCCAACTCATACTTATGCAAATGCGGGTACTTATAATGTTAGTATAAGTGTAGTTACCGCTTTTGGCACAGGTTCAAATACTCGTCAAATTACTATTTATCCAAAACCTACTTTGACAAATTCAGCTGTTTCACTAAAACAATGCGACGACAACAACGATGGTTTTAGTGCTTTTAACCTTAGTGAAGTAAATGAGTTGGTGGTTGCGTCAACAACTGGTTTGACTTTTTCCTATTTTGAAACACAGCTTGAAGCACAATCCAATTCTAATCCTATTTCAAATTTTACAGCATATAGTAATCAAACCGTAAGTACCGATCAAGTTTTTGTTAGAGTTGAAAATACCAATGGTTGTTATAGAGTGGCATCAGTTAATTTAATTGTTTCTACAACATTAATCCCTTATACTTTCCAGAGAGTTTTTAGAGAATGTGATGCTATAATTTCAGGATCAAATACAGATGGAATTGCCACTTTTAATTTTAGTAGTGCCACTGCCGATATTCAAGCTTTGTACCCAATGGGGCAACTTTTGGACATCACTTATTATAAAAATATTGCCGATGCGTTAGCCGAGCAAAACGCTATTTCTAATACATCAAGTTATACCAATACGGGTTATCCAAATACTCAAAATATTTATGTTCGTGTGGATAGTCAATTAGATAATGAATGTCTAGGTTTGGGACATCACATTACTTTGATAGTTGAACCTATTCCTATCGTTCAGCCCATGGTTATAAAACATTGTGACGATGACCAAGATGGGATTTTTGGTTTTGATACTACCAATTTACAATCTTCACTATTAAATGGTCTAACTAATGTGATTGTTAGTTATACTGACCAAAATGGAAATTCGTTAACAAGCCCATTACCAAATCCTTTTATAACAGCATCTCAAACTATTACGGTAAATGTTAAAAACAACTACGGTAAACAATGTGATTACAATACAACCATACAATTTGTTGTTGATGATTTTCCTCAAGCTTTTACAATTTCATCAAGTTTAACAACAATGTGTGATGATGAAGCAAATCCTTCCTTGCAAAATGGAAGTTTCCCTTTTAATACGTCAACATTTCAATCCGCCATTTTAGGTAGCCAAACTGGGATGATTGTAAACTATTATGATGCAAATAATAATCCATTACCTTCACCATTACCGAATCCTTTTATTACAACCCAACAAAATATAAATGTTGAAGTAATTAATCCCATTAACACCTCTTGTAAAGCTACTATGACTATTCCATTTGTTGTTAATTCAGTTCCAGATATCAATTTATTGGGCAATGAGTTAATCTGTAGCGATAATCCAAATTTTACAAAAATCATTAATGCAGGATTAGTTGATACTTCAACAATAAACAACTATACCTATACTTGGTTTTTAAATAATAATTTAATACCAAATCAGAATCAATATTCACTAACAGTAAACACCGAAGGAATTTATACCGTTGAAGTTGAAAATAGTCTCGGTTGTTTTAGCACCCGAACGATAACAGTTACAGCATCAAATTTAGCAATAATCGATTCAGTTGTTGTAACCGATTTAGTTGGAGAAAACTCAATTATGATTTTATTAGCAGCTTCAAGCATTGGCGACTATGTGTATAGTTTAGATAACTCAAATTATCAAACTTCAAATCTAATTTCTAATGTTTTGCCGGGTATTTACACCGTATATGTAAAAGATTTAAAAGGATGTGGGATAACGCCCACCCAAGTTAGTGTGTTAGGAATCCCAAAATATTTTACACCAAATGGTGATGGATATAATGACTACTGGAATATTGATGGTGTAAATCAAAATTTCTATTCAAAATCAATACTACAAATTTTTGATAGATATGGAAAATTGTTAAAACAAATTAGTCCCACAGGACAAGGATGGGATGGAACATTTAATAGTCAAAATGTCCCGTCAGATGATTATTGGTATGTTATACAATTGGATGATACAAGAATTGTAAAAGGGCATTTTGCTTTGAAAAGATAAAGACATTATGAGTCGATTCGTTTAAATAGCTATAAATAAGCTGTTCACTCTCCCACCAACTCTTTCTCGTTGTAAATGACAAATATTCGAAAAAGAAATTCTCTATGTTGCAAACATAGGATGGCAAACTTGCTTTTGTTATTTTATATCCCTTAAAATATAATTTCAGTAAAGTGTTCCTTTTTTCTGCACAAGTCAGGTTACTGCTTCAACTTACTCTAAATTATTCTAAACAAGGCAGGATATTACTGCTCCCTACACTAAATTTTTCTAAACATAGTAGGTAGATGCAGCTCCCTACTTTAAATTTTTTTTAACAAGGCTGGGTGCTGCAAAAACCAGTTATAATTTGAATATAAACGTGTTAAATAATGTTAAAATTGCCATATAACCGAATAGTAGCTAAAAACTGGCACTTGAATAGTATTAAAAATAACACTTATTTGTAGTGAATAAGCCACTTATTAAATCAATTTTAAAAACTAGAAATCATGGCAGATGTAACAACATCTCAAAACGGAAATGTAAAATCAAACAGTACAAGCAACGTGCCTGCTGCTGATATTGATTTTGGTAAAGTAGCTACGGATGTAGCAACAAAATGGGCAATTACACCAGAGGTTAGTTTACTATGGACTACTTCATCTGAGTTTTCAACACTGGCTTCTGCCTATAAAACGGAGCTTTCTTCAAGAAAACTAATTGGGGGTAGCAGACCTCAAGTTACACAAGCATTAAAACAATTGGATAACACAATTGACGGTTAATTAGCTTATGTAAATGGATATATTGTAGATAAGTTTAAAAAAGAAGCAGCGGCAAGTGTATATTCGGCATTTGGAATTTTGCATCAAAAAGATAAATATGTTTTTCCAAAAGATAGAAACAAACGTTCGGCTGCATTAGAACTTATGATTGATGGTATTGCCTATAATGGTTTTGGAACTAAAGAGTTTGGCACCACTTTTTGGACAGACCTAAAAACAAAATACGATAGTTTATTGAATCAAGCTAGTACTACAGACGGAACTATTTCTGGCAAAGTAAATGCTAAAAATACTTTAAAAAGTTCGCTCAAAAAAACAATGAACTGTTTAATATTGGCTATCAAAGCAAACTATCCCGATAGTTACAAAGCGGAAATCCGCACTTGGGGTTTCCAAAAAGAGAAATACTAATCAAGTCAAAGCCCCTAAAAATTAGGGGCTTTGTTTATCTATTTTACTTCGTTACCGTTAGCAACGTTCGGGTAAATTATCTTAGTCAGCTAAAACAATTACCTTATTGTCTTTCATTTCGATAGTTCCTGAATTGATTTCCAAAAGGTAGTTTTGATCGTTTACTTTGGTAAATTTATCAGCTACTTCTTTTTGAATATTAAAACTAGTGGCTTCAATTTTAACAACACCGTGTTTTAAAATAGAAACGATTGGGGCGTGGTTATTCAATACTTGAAACGAACCGCTAACTCCAGGTAAAGAGACCGAAGTAACTTCGCCTTTGAATAATGTAGCTTCTGGTGATACTATTTCTAAAATCATACTTTTTGAGTTAGAAGAGGGAAGAGGGAAGAGGGAAGAGAAGATTTAACTTCTAACTTCTGACTTCTGACTTCCAACTTAATTATGCTTCTGCTAACATTTTTTCTCCTGCTTCAATAGCGTCTTCAATAGTTCCTTTTAGGTTGAAAGCAGCTTCTGGCAGGTGGTCTAATTTTCCGTCAATGATCATGTTAAATCCTTTGATGGTATCTTTTATATCAACTAAAACTCCTTTTAATCCTGTAAATTGCTCAGCAACGTGGAACGGTTGTGACAAGAAACGTTGCACACGACGCGCTCTAGATACTGATAATTTATCCTCTTCAGACAACTCCTCCATCCCAAGGATAGCAATGATGTCTTGCAATTGTTTGTATTTTTGAAGAATTTCCTTTACTCTTTGGGCACAGTTGTAATGCTCGTCTCCCAAGATTTGAGCCGTAAGAATTCTTGAAGTAGAATCCAAAGGATCCACCGCAGGATAAATCCCTAGCTCGGCAATTTTACGAGACAATACAGTTGTAGCATCTAAGTGAGCAAACGTTGTTGCTGGTGCCGGATCAGTTAAGTCATCCGCAGGCACGTAAACCGCTTGTACTGATGTAATCGAACCTTTGTTTGTTGAAGTAATTCTTTCTTGCATCACACCCATTTCTGTTGCCAATGTTGGTTGGTAACCTACCGCAGATGGCATACGTCCTAATAATGCTGATACCTCAGAACCTGCTTGTGTAAAACGGAAGATATTATCAACAAAGAAAAGTACATCTTTCCCTTGGTCTGAACCTGCACCATCTCGGAAATATTCAGCTATCGACAATCCTGATAAAGCTACACGAGCTCTTGCTCCTGGTGGTTCATTCATTTGGCCGAAAACGAAAGTAGCTTTTGACTCTCTCATTCCTGGCTTATCTACTTTTGATAAATCCCATCCTCCATTTTCCATAGAGTGCATGAAATCTTCTCCATATTTTATAATACCTGACTCCAACATCTCACGAAGCAAATCGTTTCCTTCACGAGTTCTTTCACCTACTCCTGCGAATACAGAAAGTCCACCGTGGCCTTTGGCGATATTGTTAATCAACTCTTGAATCAAAACTGTTTTACCTACACCAGCGCCACCGAATAATCCAATTTTACCCCCTTTTGCATACGGCTCAATCAAATCGATTACTTTGATACCGGTGAATAAAACTTCGGTTGAAGTTGATAAATCTTCAAATTTTGGAGCAGCTCTGTGTATAGATATTCCGTCTTTACCTTCTTTTGGTAAATCGCCTAAACCATCAATAGCATCTCCGATTACATTGAATAAACGGCCGTAGATATCGGCACCAATTGGCATTTGGATTGGAGCTCCCGTAGCTTTCACTTCGGTACCTCTACTTAATCCGTCAGTTGAGTCCATCGAAATAGTACGAACTGTGTTTTCTCCAACGTGAGATTGCACTTCAAGAATTAACTTTGATCCGTTTTTATTGATAATTTCTAATGAATCATAAATTTTAGGTAATTCAACATCTTTACCGTTGAATACTACATCAACTACTGGTCCGATAATTTGGGAAACTTTTCCTATTGCTTTTGACATTGTTTATGTATTTAGCTCCACCCAACCCCTCTAGAGGAGAGGAGAAAGAGAAATTTAACAGATTTAACCTTGTTTTTTCAGAGCGCAAAGATAATTTTTATAAATCGAATTATCAATTATTATTTTATAAAAAAAGCATATTTTTTTATTGATACTGTAAAACAAAAAAACCACCCTATAAAAATAGAATGGTTGTTAGAATAAAATTAAAATTTTCTACAGAGTTGCAGGAAATAAAATTCCACATTGTCCTAAATTGACTCCTTTAAAATTGGAACCATTTTTGGCATTGATGGCTTCTAAAAATTTATTTGCAATTAACGCATATCCTTTTGGAATTGGATGAACATCGTCTAAAGAGAAGGAATTACCAGTAACATACTAGAAGTAACAAAAAAATTATTCGTTATAATTCTAATTCATTCGTAAGCTCAAAAGCCGAAAAGGTAAGCGATTAATAATTAGAAGCCTTACCCTCAAATGGAAATGAAAAACCCCACAAATTGTGGGGTTTAAACGTTTAAACTTCTTCTTTAGTTTGGTAAAAAAGATGGATAAGTAATTGGCCTATCTTGAGGTTTAAATTTATTAAATTTGGCACCATAAGTTCTTTCAATAGCTCCTAAAAATTGATTTGCAATATACGCGTTTGCTCGAGCAGTAATGTGAATACCATCCCAACTAAATACACCGCCTTGACCAAAAGTTGCTGACATGTGATAATTATCAAATCTAATACCAGTTCTACTCAACTCTCCCATAATTGAATTAACATCAACAAAAGCCAAACCTTTTGATTCTGCAGCGGTTTTTATGGTATTGTTAAATGCAGTTGTAGCAGTATTAATCATTGTAATTTCAGTTGGTACTAAAACGTGTTGATCTTGTAATGGAAAAGAAACACCAAAAGCATTTAAAGTAGGAACAGGAGAACCAGCCGGCTGTCCAATAACTGAACGAGTAGTTAATAAAACTAAATCATCTTTAGTTGCGTGTCTAGCTTGACCATAAGCAGATCCTAAAAAGGGTGCTAAAGCAACTAATTGTGGATTACCAGAAGCCGCTGCAATAGCTTGAATTTGAGGCCCTAAATTTGTTAAACCTTCATCTACGATTAAAAGTGGATTATTAGATGCTGCAACTAACGGTTTTAGACGATCTTGTTGACCCAATGCTGTTAAAATTTGATCTAACGGACCTATTAAACCAGCATTCAATGCGTCAGCGGTTGCAGCATTTAATGGTACAGGGTTAAAGGGAACCGTTTTAAAAAAAGCAGCAGATGTGACACTTGGTATATTAGCTACCACTCCTTTTCGACCACCTGATGTTAAAGCGTCAATAATTTGGTTATAAACAGTGTTAAACATAGCTGGGTCAGAAATATCATTTCCTGCATAAGTTGCAGGGTTGGTATTACCTAATTGATTAACACCTGTGCCTCCAGAAGTTGCATAGCCTAATACATCATTGTTGCCTATCCACAAACTAAAAAAAGTTGGGTTTTGAGCTAAAGCATCATTTAAAATAGTTGTTGATGCTGACGAACGAAATCTAACAAAATATGGATTGGCAGTACCATTTGCAAGGCCCGCAATATTACCATAATTTGGCGCTACTAAATGATACGATTTAGCACCTGGAACACCCATGTTATTAAAAGGCCCTGTTAAAGGTACCCCAATTTCAGTTGTAGGAACTGAACCTGGAACAGCAATATTTAAAGGTACAGGAGCACCATTGAAAAAAACCAATCTCGGTCCTTGAATTTGAACACCTCCTGCTAATAAACCACCAACATTATCATTGGTTAATGGCGTAGTAAATGAACCTCCACCAACTTCAGCAAATTTTTCTGCCATTAGATTTGGATAAGCATTAATTTGACCTGCCTTGAATAATGCATTATCTGAAAATCCAGCTGTTAAAGAGTTACCTAAAGCTACGTATTTTGTAAAATCTGCTGAACCTTTAGATAAAGGGTCTTCTGCGATAACCTCTTCTTTTATATCTTCACTACAAGCCACGAAGATCAAAGAAGAAATAAATAAATATTTTAAATTTTTATACATGATTGAATAATTAAGGGTTAATTGTAATTCCTAAGGTGTAAATTTGACCGACTCTACCAGCACCTATCACTTGCAAATAATCATTGCTTCCAATATTAGAACCAGTTAATTTAATAACAGATTTTATACTTGGAATAGCATAAGACATTTGCGCATCCAAAACAAAAGTTGAAGGAATCGTACCATCTGCAAAAGTTGAAGTCCACTCGTACTCAGACCACCAACGGCCATTAATTCCAAAACCGAAATTTTTGAATAAATTATCATTGTTAATTCCAAATTTAGCTCGGTGCTCTGGTGTATTAAACATAGGTCTAAAGGCTGGGTCAACAGTTTCATCATAATCAAAAGCAGCCCAATTGTAACTGGCTGATAATTCAAAATCTTTATAAACTTTTTTAACTAATCCTAGGCCTACACCATAAGAATTAATAACAGCTGTAGTATTAGTATATAAATCATAAGTTCTTCTATCTCCTCTTGAAATAGCATTAATAGCATTAATATTAGCTTGATTAGTAATATCATTTCCAGCTAAACCATAGAACGGTACAACAACTCGGGCGCCACTCATAAAATCGTTATAAATATTAAAATAACCATTAATATCAATATCAAAACCATTTATTCTAGATTTATAACCTAATTCAAATGCTTTAACTTGTTCTGGTTTAACCAGTGGTGTTTGTTGAACTGTTGCTAAATCATTTGTGTTTTGTGTTTGTAAAAATTTCTGAACCGATTCAGATGTATAAGACAAACCATATGCATTAACTCCGTTTAAAGTAACTGTAGAGGGATTGCCTTCTAAAACACCAGCATTACTAACATTTATAGTTTCAGAATATCTTGTTAAATTACTAGCCGCAGAACCTACTAATGCTCTTGGACCTACATTTAAACCAATAAATAAATCTTGAGTAGTTGGGTTACGGAAACCTGTTTGGAATGACGCTCTAAAGTTGTGATTTTTTCTTTCACCTGCAGAGTAAACAAAAGATACACGAGGAGAAAACTGACCATCAAATAATTCAGATTTATCGTAACGAATAGAAGCTGTTAATTTTAAACGGTCTTCCATGAATTTCTTTTGAAATTGTGTGTACAAACCATATTCATCATATCTAATTGGGCCATCAAAATCAGTAAAAATTGTACCTTGTGAATCTAAGACATAAGTGCGAAAAGAACCACCTACTTGTATATCTGCAAATGATATGTGATCTCTAAGGTTATAATTCCAGTCACTATGCCAAATTCGAGATTGATCTTTAAACAAAGCCCCGTTGGAAACATCTGCACTCGATCGAACATCTGCTAAAGCGTTTACAAATTCTGGCGTTCCAGGCTGAAATTGTGCCTGACCATTAAGAAGAGGTGTTAGGCCAAGCGGATTAGCGCCAGGAAAACCAGGTACTGTTGTAATATTATTTGTAGCAAAACCTCTTGCAAAAGCATCAGCTTGTCCGCCATTAAATCCCAAACCTATTTGAGATTGTAAGTATGCAGTAGCGTAATCCGTAAACCATTGAACATCAGTTTTAGCTCTTCTATTAATATTGATTGCAGCAAAACGCATATCGTAAGAATCTCCAGCATCTTCAGCTGATACATAACCTCTTATAAAGAAATTTTTATGTTTGATTTCTGCTCTAGTTTGGCTCATAAAAAAGTTTCTTAGTGCATATCTACTGCCTCCTTGATATACAGTGTTACCTAATCCTACTTTATGCTGAGCAATAATTTCGGTATCCTTCCAATATTGATTAGACGAAGTTGCCCAAGGCCTAACATGTATAGAAGCATCAAATTTAAGATTATTAATCTCATTATCATTCAAATCTTGTTCTCTATAACCATCTCTACTTATAGTACCAACATTTGATAAAAAGTTGGAAACTTCATCACCAAAAAAGTTTAAACCATCATAATTTCTGTTATTAGCATGACCGACCAAACCGCCGTTAACATCTCTGTCATCAGCAGCTATCCACTCGGTTGCTCTCATGTAAGTAAAATTAGCCTTAGCAGCAAAATGTGGGGTAAATGCCCAGGCGGCTCTCAAACCAAAATCAAGAAATTCATTAGTGCCAGCCACTTCATGATTGGTTATTCCACGTTTAATGTAGGTACTAATGCCTTGAAATTCAAAAGGATTTTTTGAATTCATGAATAAAATACCATTAAAAGCATTCGCTCCATATAAGGCAGATGAGGCACCAGGCAAAAGTTCAACACTATGAACGTCTAAATCAGATAAACCAATGAGATTACCCAAGTTAAAGTTCAAAGCAGGAGATGAATTATCCATGCCGTCAACCAATTGCATAAAACGTGTGTTAGCAACTGTTGCAAAACCTCGGGTGTTAATTGATTTAAAATTAAAACTTGATGTGTTAAAATGTACCTCTTTTAAGTTTTCTAAACCTTCATAAAAGGTTGGCGAAGTAGTGTTTTTGATGTCACGCAAAGTCATACGCTCTATAGTTACAGGTGACTCTCTAATTCTTTCTGGAGTTCTAGAGGCAGAAATAACAATTTCATCTAACTTAGTTTCCTCATCAGCTAGCGTGACAGCTATCTTTTGATTATTAGATGTAACATTAACTTTTTTAACGCCAAAACCTACACTTGTCACTTCTAACTCAAAAGGTGGTTTTTTTGTTGTGGAAAGGCTAAAATTTCCGTCAGCGTCGGTTACTGTTCCAGAGGTATCGCCAATAACTTTGACATTTGCTCCTGGAATAGGTTCGTTCTTACTGTCTTTAACAGAACCGGTTACTGATGTTTGCGAATAGGTTATACCGCAAAAAAACAATGAAACGATAAATAAGTAAATCTTCATTTGGTTAAAAATTATTGGTTTAAGTGGCTAATTTATAAATATATTTTTTATATTATCAATAAATAGCATATAAATTTATTGATAATTTAGTAGAGAGACATTTTTTTAATAATTCCACATTTTTAGTATTCTTAAATTTTTATTAGTATTTTGATAATTTTTCTAAGAAAAAACTATGCGCACATATAAAATTTGAACTTCTGTTAAATTAATCATAAAATTTTGTGCAAAAAAAAACGAGAATAAATCTCGCTTTTTGACTAAATTAGATTCAGATTTTATTCTACCGTTACCGATTTTGCTAAGTTTCTTGGCTGATCTACATTACAACCTCGTAAAACTGCAATATGATAGGAAAGTAATTGCAAAGGAATAGTAGTAACTAAAGGAGATAATGCATCAGAAGTTTCAGGAATTTCAATTACATGATCGGCTAATTCTTTAACTTGTTTATCGCCTTTTGTTACTACTGCAATAATTTTTCCACTTCTTGATTTTATTTCTTGGATATTACTTACTACTTTGTCGTAATGTCCTTGTTTTGGTGCAATAACTACTACAGGCATTTGTTCATCAATTAAAGCGATTGGTCCATGCTTCATTTCCGCAGCGGGATAACCTTCTGCATGAATATATGATATTTCTTTCAACTTTAATGCTCCTTCTAATGCAACTGGAAAATTATAACCTCTCCCTAAATAAAGACAATTACTAGCATCTTTAAATTTCTCTGCAATTTCTTTGGCTTTATCATTTGTTTGCAATGCTTCCAAAACCTTTTCTGGAATGACTTCCAATTCTTGTAAATATCTATGAAAATCTGAATTTGACAATGTTCCTTTAGCTTTGGCTAAGCGAAGAGCTATCATGGTTAGCACAGTAATTTGTGTAGTAAAGGCCTTTGTAGATGCCACCCCAATTTCTGGTCCAGCATGAGTGTATGCTCCGGCATGTGTTTCTCTTGAAATAGAAGAACCTACGACATTGCATACACCGAAAACGAACGCTCCTCTTTCCTTCGCTAATTTTATTGCAGCGAGAGTATCGGCTGTTTCACCTGATTGAGAAATGGCTATTACTACATCCTTTTTGTTAATTATAGGATTGCGATATCTAAATTCTGAAGCATATTCCACCTCAACAGGGATTCTTGCGAATTCTTCAATGACATACTCTGCCACTAAACCTGCATGCCATGATGTTCCACAAGCAATGATTAATATCCTTTCGGCATTAAGAAATTTTTCGATGTTGTCTTCTACTCCAGCCATCTGTATAATACCTTGATTGGCGTGAAGTCTTCCTCTATAAGTATCCTTAATTACATTTGGCTGTTCACAAATTTCCTTCAACATAAAATGATCATAGCCTCCTTTTTCAATTTGCTCCAAGTTCATTTGAAGTTCTTGGATGTAGGGATCAACTAGTGAGTCATCTTTAATTTTTCTTATCTTTAAAGGTTTAGCTAATCTAACAATAGCCATTTCTTCGTCTTCTAAATAAATGGCATTTGACGTATATTCTATGAAAGGAGAGGCATCAGAGGCAATAAAAAATTCGTTTTCACCCACACCAATTGCTAGCGGACTTCCTAACCTTGCCACAACAATTTCATCTGGTTTTTTCTTATCAAAAACGCAAATAGCATAAGCTCCAACCACTTGATTTAAAGCTACCTGAACCGCTTTCCCAAGCTTGATGTTTTCCTTTTTTTGTACATCTTCAATAAGATTAACTAATACTTCTGTATCTGTATCTGATGTAAAAGTGTAACCTCTTTTTTGTAATTCTTTTTTCAATGGTTCATAGTTTTCAATTATTCCATTGTGAATTATTACTAAATCGCCTGAATTAGATGCATGTGGATGGGAGTTAACATCGTTTGGAACACCATGAGTTGCCCAGCGAGTGTGACCCATTCCTATTGTTGCTTTAGACGATGCAATAGCTTCAGATTTTTCTTCAAGGTCTGAAACTTTACCCTTAGTCTTGGAGATTTTAATGTCTTTACCATCATAGAGCATAATTCCGGCGCTGTCATATCCTCTGTATTCCAGCCTTTTAAGCCCTTTTATTACAATCGGGTAAGCTTCTCTGTACCCAATATAACCTACAATTCCACACATAATTCTATAATATTAGTTTGGTTTAGTATAATAAATTTCTAGTTTAAGTCTTTTTTCCTCGGGAACTGATGGGTTTGAGCCAAATAGTATAGTTCCCAAAGGACTCATTACTGACATACTTGGGACTCTGTTTGTAACTGTATTTCCAACCTTAAGTCGAGAAAAACCAATATTATTAATATTTTCTGTCACAGAAAGACCTAGTCTTACATTTGTTGAGTCTCTGGTAATTAAATTTCTAAGATGATTGGTAATTCTAATTTTATATCGCGTTCCTCTTCCATTAGCTACATTTTCTTTTTCAATAACACCACCATAATTAATTTTGTTAAATTTTGGATTTATGGTACTGTTTGAAAGATCACGATTATAGTCTATTATGGGTTGATTATTGGTTAAATCATATAAAAAAATTCGATTCGGCTCAATGGTTCGTCCGTCTGACATGGCTTGCTTGTCAATATAAAAAGTTAAACTAGCTTCATTTATTAACCATCTGTTCGCTTTAATTACTTCGATTTCATCGGCTATTCCGTTATTGTCACTATCCGGACCAAATACATCTATAACAGCGATAGAACCTTGTCCGCCTTTTATAAATAATTGAGAAGCTTCTTGCGAATTATTAAGTAGCGTGGCATTTAAATAATCTTGATTTTCATTACTATTGTTTAGCAAATTTATAGTGTTACCATTTAAATTTAAGACATAAGATTTATTAGTTCTTTCATAGGTAATATCGCCTTGCGAGCTTGTTTTTTTGGTATCTTCATTATAATATAAGGTAATTTTCCCTTCTTTGAAATTAAGCGAAGCCATGTTCCCAGGATTTCCTATACTTTCCGTTTTAAAATATATTCCTCTGAAAAAATTTTTAAAAACGTTATTGTTAGCAAGTTGACCAGATGGCGCATTTAAAATTGCAGCGTTAAAAACATCATTTCTTAAATGCAATCGCATAGATGGTCTTGATCTTGTATTGATTGGGGTAACACCATCTTCTTCAAACGTTACTGTTTTGTGTTCTCTTTTATCAAAGTAAAACTGCGTGTTTTCTCGACCATCGGCGTTTCTCGGATCTGAAGTCGGTAAATCATTCAACAAAACTGGAATTTTATTGTTGTCGATTTCTGTGTTTTGGTCGGTGTAAAATAATTGTACTTGGCCAAGCGACTCGTTTGGATCAAGATTTCTTAAATAATAATTCGATTGATAAACGCTCAATTTAAACTTTGATCCTTCTACACCATATATTGAGTCTAGCTCATAAGTAGTTCGTCTTTCCGTCTTACCATTAACTTGTACTTCTTCTACGCTTTTTATTGTGCTAAAATAAGGCACTTCAAGCACAACACTGTCTAAAACCGTGGGTAACACATCGTAATTTTCTGGATCAACATTATTAAATTTTGGATCACTCACTGACAACTCCACTTGTGTCACAAAATTAGCTTGCGTGGTCCCAAATGGTGGATTGTCATAAAAGCCCAACTGATTTATTGCTAAATTATTAGAAGAAACTGCTCCGATTTTTTGGTTATAAGACTTAACCGTTGCACCAGTATATTTTTCAAAAGTAAAATGATCGTCACCTACAATATCTGCGCCAATCTCGTTAAAATCTTTATCGCAAGAAACCAAAGAAACTATTGGAATAAGAACAAATAAAATGGACTGAAAAAATGATTTTTTAAACATAAATAATACTAATTTTTAAGAAAGTAAGGCATTATAAAACCCTGTATAAGCTTCACTAAATTTTTCTTTTGATGCGAAAGGTAGAAAAGGTTTTCCTGATGTCTCTATATATTTTGTTAAACTTGGCGACACTAGTTCAGAACCAACAACAATGCCATCTGAATGATTGATTGCTGAAATAACAAGGTTTTCATAATTTGGAAATTCTAATTCTTTAATAGAATCGTGTGGAACTTCATCAAACTTAATCTTATTTATTAATTCAGCATTTAGAGAACCTTCAAAAGATTGACCATAGACTGATGTGACAATTTTAGTTTCTGAAAACAAAGCATCATTTTTATAATAATGTTTCATATAGATTGGCAATAAACTCGCCATCCATCCATGAACATGTATAATATCGGGAACCCAATTTAACTTTTTAACGGTTTCTACAACACCTTTTGCGAAGAAAATCGCTCTTTCATCGTTATCAGGAAACATCACACCATCTTCATCACTAAAAGTAGCTTTACGCTTAAAATATTCGTCATTGTCAATAAAATACACTTGAATTCTTTCTTTAGGAATTGAAGCTACTTTTATTATCAATGGCATATCTAAATCATTGACTACTAAATTCATCCCCGACAATCGGATTACTTCATGAAGTTGGTGTCTTCTTTCGTTTATATTACCATATCTAGGCATAAAAATTCTTATTTGTCCACCTTGATCGTTTATCATTTTAGGGACATCATAAGAAAGTAAAGAAACCTCATTTTCTGCCAAATAAGGCACCACTTCAGATGATACATATAATATCCTCTTGTCTTCCATAATTTATTTTACTTTATTTATTGGCAATAAAAAACAGGCAAAAGTACAAAAATTTGTGGAGTTATTTATGAAAATAGTAAGTTTGCAACTCCTTAATAGAAAGCGAATGCTCATTTTTAACACAAATAACAATCTTATTTCCCACTTAAATTCGATTAAAACTGCTGGTTCTTCCATTGGTTTTGTCCCTACAATGGGAGCATTACATGAAGGTCATTTGTCGCTATTGAAAGCAGCCATGTCGCAAAATTCTATTGTTGTGATTAGTATTTTTGTTAATCCGACACAGTTTAATAATCCAGAAGACTTAGCAAAATATCCACGAACTTTGGAAAGAGATATCGAAAAAATACAATCTGTTTCTGAAAAAATAATTATTTATGCACCTACTGTTGCTGATATTTATGATGGAAAAACAGTATCCAAACATTTTGATTTTGACGGATTAGAAAATCAAATGGAAGGCAAATTCAGACCTGGTCATTTTGATGGCGTAGGAACTATTGTGAAGCGTCTTTTTGAAATTGTAAAACCAAACTATGCTTATTTTGGTGAAAAAGATTACCAGCAATTGCAAATCATTAAAAAAATGGTGACCAAATTAAAAATCCCTGTACAAATTGTAGGTTGTCCAATTCACCGAGAACCAAATGGTTTGGCGATGAGTTCACGCAATGAAAGACTTTCAGCAAATGAACGAAAAGAAGCGGCCATTATTTTTAAAATATTGAAACAATCGCAACAACTTTTCAAAACAAAATCGGCTACAGCGGTAACAGCATGGGTAAAAAAAAACATAGAAGTTTCTCAGACCTTCAAGCTCGAATATTTTCAAATTGCTGACGAAGCCACGCTTTTGCCTTGCATCAGAAAAAATAAATCAAAAAAATACCGAGCTTTTATAGCTGTTTTTGTCAACAAAATTAGATTGATTGACACCATTTCACTAAATTAAATTAACTTTGCCTCATGCAAATTCAAGTAGTAAAATCAAAAATTCATAGAGTAAAAGTAACTGGTGCCGATTTAAATTATATTGGCAGTATAACTATTGATGAAACTCTAATGGAAGCTTCAAACCTTATAGAAGGCGAAAAAGTATATATCGTGAACATAAATAACGGTGAGCGTTTTGAAACCTATGTCATTAAAGGCGCTAAAAATTCTGGTGAAATAACTTTAAATGGTCCTGCAGCGCGAAGAGTACAAAAAGATGACATTATCATTATCATGTCGTATGCAATTATGGATTTTGAAGAAGCCAAAACTTTCAAACCTTGGATGATTTTTCCTAATGAAAATGACAATTCCCTAACCTAATCTTTTGAAAAAACAAATCCGCAAGTGGTTGACCATTCTTGTTCCTCTTTTAATAGGAATTGCAATTATTTACTATCAATTTACCACTTTGACAAGCGATGAAATTGGAAAAATCAAAATCAGTTTCCAAAAAGCCAATTATTATTATATTCTTCTTTCGTTAGTCATTGCTTGCTTTGGCTATTGGTCTAGAGCCTATCGTTGGAAATTTGCACTCAATCATCTGGGTTACGAAACAAAATTCTACAATAATTTTTTTACGGTTTGCGTTTCTTATTTGGTCAATCTCACCGTTCCTCGTTCGGGCGAAATTTCTCGTGCCGCTTTGCTAAAAAAATATGAAAATGTTCCTTTTGATAAAGCATTTGGAACTATCGTTGCCGAGCGAATAGTAGATTTACTGATTTTTTTACTTTTTGTTTTTATTGGATTTATCTCTCAATTCGAAAAAATATATCAATTTTTATTAAGTAAAAACATCGCTATAAAAACCATTATAACTTCAGGAATAGTTGCTGTAATTCTCTTCATTATTTTTATTTTGATATGGATATATGCTGAATGGAATATCATATTAAAACTAAAGAAAAAACTATCGGGACTGATTGAAGGGATGACAACGGTCTATAAAATGAAAGATAAATGGATGTATATTTTTCATTCTTTTTTGATTTGGTTTTCTTATTTATGCATGTTTTATGTGGCCATTTTTGCCTTGCCCGAAACCACGGATATCAGTTTTGATATTGTGGTGATGGGATTTATTTTTGGTAGTCTTGCTGTTGGTTTTTCTAATGGCGGACTTGGAGCATATCCATTTTCAATTGCGTTAATTTTCTCGCTTTATGGCATTTCAAATAATGTTGGAATTGCTTTTGGATGGCTAGTTTGGACCTCACAAACTATTTTAGCTATTTTACTGGGTTTGATTTCCTATGTTTTATTGCCCATTTTAAATCGCAATAAATAATTTACTATATTGCTACTGATTTTTGCAATAATTCTATTTTAATCAAACCATTACTCATGAAAAAACTTGCTTTGCTTTTTCTTTTTGTTTGCACAAATATCCTTTATTCTCAAAAGATAACCGATACCATTACTTCTCAAAAACTGAATGAGGACCGAGAGATTTTTATTGGACTTCCGCCATCTTATGATAAAAATCCGAGCCAAAAATACCCTATCCTTTTACTCCTTGATGGTGATTTTCTTTTTAACCCTTTTCAAGGTGCATTAAGTTATGGTTATTATTGGGACGATTTGCCCGAGGTCATCATCATCGGAATTAGTCAAAACAAAAACAACGAACGTGAGACAGATTGCACAGTAGAAGAAGCTACTGGTTTACCCTCAGAAAAAGGAGAACTTTTCTTTGAGTTTATCGGTATGGAATTGATTCCTTACATCCAAAAAAAATACCGAACAGCACCTTTTAAATTAATTGCAGGATTAGACACCACTGCAGCATTTTCCAATTTTTATCTTTACAAAGAAAACCCTGTTTTTGACGCCTATATTTCAATGAGTCCTGAGCTTACTACTGGCATGGAAGAACAAATACCGGAACGATTAGCCACAATTGAAAAACCTGTTTTTTATTACCATTCTTCTGCAGATGGCGATGTAAAAAAAATGAGAAAAAGAATTCAAGCGCTTGACGAACTAGCCAAAAAAATAACCAAACCAACGCTTAGTTATAAGTTTGATGATTTTAAAGGCGCATCGCACTATTCATTAGTACTAAACTCTATTCCAAGTGCTTTGTACCATATTTTCTCGGTCTACCAGCCTATTTCAACTACAGAATTTCAAGAAAAAATTGTGACATTACCCTCAGGATACGTTGATTATTTGGCAAAAAAATATGAATTGCTTGAGAAAACATTTAGCATGAAGTTAACTATCAGACTAAATGATTTCAAAGCCATTGAAGCGGCTATTCTTAAAAATAAAGCGTATGCCGAATTTGATCAACTAGCCCAATTGGCCAGAAAAAACTATCCGAAATCGATGCTTGCTGATTATCACATGGCACAATTGTATGAAAAAACAGGTGACACAAAAAAAGCCATAAAAACATACCAAAGTGCTTTTCAAAAAGAGGAAATTGGCGATTTGACCAAAGACATGATGCTTGAAAGAGCCGATGAACTTAAAGGTCAAGTTAAAAATAAAAAAGACGAAGTTATAGAGGAAACGCCGCCTACAGACACACCAGTAGAAACACCACCAACTGATACGCCAGTAGAAGAAAAAAAAACTGAATAAAACTTATACGAGCGCAGCTAACTGACGCAGTAAACTTATTAAACCTAAATGTCAAAGTTAAAAACAACCTTTTTTTGTCAAAATTGTGGTGCTCAATATGCTAAATGGCAAGGGCAATGCAATTCTTGTAAAGAATGGAACACGATTGCCGAAGAAATAATTCAAAAAGAAGAAAAAGCAAGCTGGAAACCTACTACTTCTGAAACAAAAAGAGTCTCAAAACCACTTAAAATAAAAGAAATCGATTCCACACAAG
Source organism: Flavobacterium aureirubrum (assembly GCF_038739835.1). Lineage (NCBI taxonomy): Bacteria > Pseudomonadati > Bacteroidota > Flavobacteriia > Flavobacteriales > Flavobacteriaceae > Flavobacterium > Flavobacterium aureirubrum. The sequence continues at coordinate 113,324 of NZ_JBCGDO010000006.1, read as the reverse complement.
AAGTGCGAATGGATTCTACTGATGGCGAATTGAATCGCGTGCTTGGTGGCGGAATTGTACCTGGTTCATTAATCCTTTTGGGCGGCGAACCTGGTATTGGGAAAAGTACTTTATTACTCCAAATTTCTTTAAAATTACCATACAAAACTTTATATGTTTCGGGCGAGGAAAGCCAAAAGCAAATAAAAATGCGTGCCGAACGCATCAATCCAACTAGTGATAATTGCTACATACTAACCGAAACCAAAACGCAAAATATTTTCCGGCACATCGTTGAAATCGAACCCGATATTGTCATCATCGACTCGATTCAAACCTTACATACTGATTATATCGAGTCCACTGCCGGAAGCATTTCTCAAATTAGAGAAACCACAGCCGAATTGATAAAATTTGCCAAAGAAACTAATATCCCAGTAATCTTAATTGGTCACATTACCAAAGACGGCAACATTGCTGGACCAAAAATTTTGGAACACATGGTCGATACAGTGCTCCAATTTGAAGGCGATAGAAACCATGTATATAGAATATTGCGCTCACTTAAAAATCGTTTTGGTTCCACTGCCGAACTCGGAATCTATGAAATGCAAGGTTCTGGTTTACGTGAAGTTTCAAATCCTTCCGAAATACTAATTTCACATCGCGAAGAAGAACTTTCGGGGACGGCAATTGCTTCTACCTTGGAAGGAATGCGTCCTTTGATGATAGAAATTCAGGCACTGGTTTCTACTGCCGTTTATGGAACGCCACAGCGCAGCACTACGGGATATAACGCCAAAAGATTGAACATGATTCTAGCAGTTTTAGAAAAACGTGCCGGTTTCCGTCTCGGAACCAAAGATGTTTTCCTCAATGTGACTGGTGGAATTTCAGTTGATGATCCCGCTATAGATTTGGCTGTTGTGGCGGCTATTTTGTCTTCCAACGAAGATATTGCTGTAGGCAAAGATGTTTGTTTTGCTGGAGAAGTAGGACTTTCTGGAGAAATTCGTCCCGTGAACCGTGTAGAACAACGCATTCAAGAAGCCGAAAAATTGGGATTTGCCACTATTTTTGTTTCGAAATACAATAAAATAGCAACAAAATTTCCGGGCATAAAAGTGATTTTGGTTTCCAAAATTGAAGAAGTTGTAGAGCAATTGTTTGGGTAAATAATTCAAAATGAAACTCCAAAGAAAAAAAGTTTTGTTAGTGCTAAAAATAGTTGGAGTACTTCTCTTACTCGGAATCATTTTGCTTTTTGCTTTTCGAAATACCATTTTAGAGAAAGTTATCCATCGCATTGATGCCAAAATGGAACGCGAGTATCAATGTCATTTTTCGATAGAAAGAGCCGAGTTTCATGGATTGACTGATTTAGAGTTTCACGATATTACATTAGTTCCAAAACAAGCCGATACTTTGGTTCGTATTGATGAATTAAAAACCAGCGTGAACTTTTGGAAGTTATTGCTAGGCGATATTCAGTTGGGAAAATTAGAAATCAATAAAGGCTATATTCAATTAGTAAAAACCAAAAATGGCAGCAACTTCGATGCTTTTCTTCGTTCCAAAAAAGAAAAAAAAGACAACGACGAAGTAAATTATGCCAAACTTCTGAACCGAATTTCGTCACAACTTTTGAACTTAGTTCCAACGGATATGCACGTTAAAGGCTTTGCTATTAAAATAGATGACAAAGGAAATAAAGTGGTTTTTGATTTTAACCAATTGGTTTTGGCTGAAAAAAAACTCCATACGATTATTCAAGTCACTTCGGATAATTTTTCACAACAATGGTGCATCAACGGTTTTGCCGACCCAAGAGATCGAAAAGCCGATTTGCAATTCTCGAATCCAAAAAGTGACACCATTAGAATTCCCTATTTGGATAAAAAATTCAACCTGAAATCGGGTTTTAAAGCCATTCATTTCAATTTAGAAAATCTCTCGATGAATAGTGGCGAATTGTATATTGATGGCTATTCTTCGATTGAAAATTTAATCGTCAATCACCCAAAAATTGCCAACAAGGATGTAATTATAAAGAAAGCCCGATTTGATTATCGTTGGGTAATTGGCTCACGATTTATGGCGTTGGACAGTACGTCAACCGTGCAATTGAACAACATCAAATGCCATCCTTATATATCCTATACCAACGAAACCGATAAAGTATATGCCCTTCAATTAAAAATTCCAAAAATGAAAGCGCAAGACTTTATTGTTTCATTACCAACAGGTTTATTCCACCATTTTGAAGGCATGGAAGCAAAAGGAAATTTTAGTTACTCCCTAAACTTTGAATACAACAATCACAAACCCAATGCGCTAATTTTTGAAAGTAAATTAGACCCCGAAGGATTGAAAATTACTAAATATGGAGAAGCTGATTTGAATAAAATCAATAGGGAATTTACCTATCGTGCTGTGGATAAAGGCATTGCACAACGCCCCATAATTTTAGGTCCATCCAATCCAAATTACACACCCCTTAACGCTATTTCTCCCTATCTACAAAAATGTGTTTTGACTAGCGAAGACCCGTCGTTTTTTAATCATCGTGGGTTTATTAATGAAGCGTTCAAACAGTCGATCGCAAAAAATATTAGAACCCAAAAATTCTCACGCGGTGCGAGTACCATCAGTATGCAACTGGTGAAAAATGCTTTCCTCACTAGGGAGAAAACGTTATCAAGAAAATTAGAAGAAATTCTTTTGGTTTATATTTTAGAAAACAACCGAATCAGTTCCAAAGAGCGCATGCTCGAAGTGTATTTTAATATTATAGAATGGGGACCAAATGTTTATGGAATTGGCGAAGCATCACAATTTTATTTTCAAAAATCGCCAGCCGATTTGAATTTAAACGAATGTTTGTTCCTTGCCACCATTATCCCAAAACCAAAAGGATTTATGTTTCGTTTTGATTCCGAACAAAAACTTAAACCTTTTGCGAAACAACAAAATGAATTTCTAACCCGATTGATGTTGCGTAGACAGTTACTTTCTGAAACCGATACTATTGGTCAAAATGTTCCTGCAAAAATACTTGGCCCTGCACAATTGTACTTGAAACAAAAACCAACCGATACCATTGAAAATGATAGTACAAGCATTGATGAATTTGAGTTTTAAACAAAATTTGCCCTTTTTATTTAAACCGTGTAAGAAACTCTTCTTTATAAGTTGATGATATTTCAATTTCTGTATGGTCAAACAGGGTAACAAATCCGCCTTTATTATAATTTTTCACAAATGAACTATTGATGATATGAGATTTGTGAACTCGCATGAAAGGATAAGGCAAAATTTCTGAAAAGTGTTTTAAAAAACGACAAACCATTTTTTTATTGCCATTGGATAAATAAATATCAGTGAAATTTCCATTACCACGCAACCGCACAATATCTTCCATTTTTACCACTTCAAATCCTTCTAAAGTTGGTAAAATCACTTGTTGTTTTTCAGGCTTGGTTTCACGGAAATTCTCTACAATTATTTTATTTCGGTCGAATAATTCATTATTAATAATATGTTGCTGTACTTTATTTACTGCCACGATCAATTCTTCAATACTGATGGGTTTTAATAAATAATAGGCCGCACTTTGATTCAGCGCTTTTAACGAATATTCTGAAAATGCAGTGACAAAAATAGTTTCAAATTGTAAATCTTTGCACGCTTCCAAAACATCAAAAGCATTGCCAAACGGCATTTCTACATCCAAAAAAACCAATTGTGGCCTCGTTTCATGCAATAAAGGAACTGCTTCTTTAATGTTTTGTGCCTCGCCTATTACTTCTACTTGCGGACAATATTTACTCAAATAATTTTTGAGTGCTTCACGAGCGGCAACTTCGTCTTCAACAATTACACTTCGTATCTTCATCGTTATTCAACTTTAGTAATTAATGGCATTTCAATTCGTATGATAGTTCCTGAACTCGGAGCATTTTTCTCGTTGATTTCAAAACGGATGTAGTGTTTATACAACTCATTCAAAAGCTGAATACGCTCTTTTGTATTGGTCAAGCCACGAGATTTATGAACTTTTTGATTGACCGTTTTGAGTTCTTTACTGCGTGTTAATCCAATGCCATCGTCATCAATCAAAACGACTAACTGATTTTTTTCAATTTTAAATTGTAATAGCAAATGACCTTTGTGTTCCAAGTAGCGCAATCCATGCCAAATAGCGTTTTCGAGATGCGGTTGAATAATCATATTCGGAATAAAAACGGCATCGGTATCCAACAGTTCATCGACTATAATTTCATAATCAAACTGATCTTGAAAACGCAAATGCTCTAAGTCTAAATATTTTTTCAGTTGATTAACTTCGGTAGTAAGTGTCACAAAATCTTTATTGGAATTTTCCATGATGTTTCGCATTAATTTAGAATAAGAAGTCAAATATTTATTGGCTTCCAACTCTTTGTTTTGGGAAATAAATTGGTTCACACTGTTTAGACTATTAAAAATAAAATGCGGATTCATTTCACGACGGAGCGATTGCAAGGCGATTTCTTTGTTCTTTTTCTTGATGGCAAATAATGCTTTGACTATCAATCCGAAAAAAAGTAGCAGTAAAAAAACTGCACCGATAAGAAAATAATTGAAAGTATTTTTCTTTGAAATCAGTTCGTCTTTTAAGGCCTTTTCTGTCTCAAGTTGTTTGATTTTTTCTTCGGTTACTTGAAAAATTTTAGCGTCAATAAGCGTAGTATCTGATTGAATTATGGCATCAAAATTTTGTAAAAAATCATTGTAAATAAGTAATCGTTCTTTGTCATTTCCTTTTTGTTTGTAATAATCAACTAATGCGAGTAAACTTCGTTTTACCTCAGCCGTATTCCCTTTTTTAGAAGCAAGTTTATACGCAGTTTTAAGTTCTTCGACCGCTTTTTCGGGTTTGTTTGTTTGAAAATAAAGCGAGGCTAATTTTTGTTTTTGAGTGATTTGCGTTGTAAAATCGTTCTTCTTCTCGGCACTTTTTAAAATACTTTGATTGATTTCTAATGCTTTGCCAAACTCATTTTTTGCTACATAAATATCGGCTATTTTATTCTTTATAGAAATCGCTTTATCAGGTTTGTCCTCAGCATAAACTAAGGCTTGATTGTAATTATTTATAGCCTCTTCAGGTTTATTTTCAAGTTTATCGGTTTCGGCTTTTTTTAGATAAGCATCCGACAACTCTTCCACCTTATCTTCCTCTGCCAAAATTTTAATGTTAGAGTTCAACAGTTCTTTCTGCTTTACAGCATTTGAGCTAGTAAGACGATTAAAATCATTGGCATTTATTTTTTCAAGTTTTTTGTCTGAAGTTGCTTCGCTGGCTACTTTATAATTGGTTGAAGCTTGAACAAACTTATTTTGACTTTCTTGAATTTTTGCCAAACTCCTTAGTACACGTGCAATATCCTCTTTTCTTTTCAGTTTTCTATAAACCGTTAATGCTTTTTGATAATATTCTTCGGCTTTAATTTCATTATTCTTTGAATAAAAATCCTCGGCTAACTGCTCATAATTTTTAGCAATACTTTCTTCATCGCCACTATCATAAGCTTTTTTTAACTCTTCTGTTTTTTTTAAACTTTTCGATTGAAAAGACGTTTTCTTTTTCTTAATAGTGTCTTGTGCCATTGAACTAGTAGTAGCCAAAAGCATCACAAAAACAAAGGATAACCATGAAAAAAGATAGCGCATTTTTCTTGAAAATAAGTAGTGTAAAGTAAATCAATTTAAAATGGTTGTACAAATCGTTTTACCAAGTCAAAGGCGTGTTTCACCCTTTTTCTAAAAAAAGCAATCTCTTGATGCATACGTTTGTATAGAAATCTTTAAAAACATCAATTATGAAAACAGCTTTTATGAAAACAAAAATGCAAGGTTTAGGGTTGCTACTTATAAGTGCAACAGTGCTTTTGGGATGTAATAATACAACCGCTCAACCACGTGAAGAAGAATCTTCAACAGTAAAACCTACTGTCGAAAAGGAATCCAAAATTCAAGTTGCTTTGCTTTTGGACACTTCCAACAGTATGGACGGATTGATAGACCAAGCCAAATCAAGACTTTGGAATATTGTAAACACTTTGACCACATTAAAATATGAAGGCAAAACACCCGATATCGAAATTGCACTTTATGAATATGGCAATGACAATCTAAGTGAAAAATCAAATTTTATAAGACAAGTTACGCCTTTAACTACTGATTTGGATTTGATTTCGGAAAAACTATTTGCGCTCAAAACAAACGGTGGAAACGAATATTGTGGTGCCGTTATTCAAGATGCTACTAATCAACTCAAATGGGATGACGGTGCCGTAAACATGAAGCTAATTTACATTGCTGGAAATGAAGCGTTCACTCAAGGAACAATAAATTATAAAGAAGCAATTGCAACAGCATTACAAAACAAAATTTTTATCAATACAATTTTTTGTGGCAATCAAGCACAAGGTATTAGCGGTTTATGGAAAGATGGCGCCGATAAAGGTCAAGGGAAATTTTTTACTATTGATTCTAATGCTGCTGTTCAATACATAAACACACCTTATGATGACCAAATTTCTATATGCAATGACAAAATGAATGATACTTATATTGGTTATGGTTCAATGGGAGAATCTAAAAAAATGAACCAAATGGAACAAGATAAAAATGCCGAAAGCGTATCCTATGCCAATAAAACAGAGCGTGCTATCAGTAAAAGCAAAAAAGTATACACTAATACCAATTGGGATTTAGTTGATAAAGTTAAACAAGACAAGGATGTTTTAGCCAAACTTAAAAAAGAAGAATTGCCTAAAGAATACCAAAATAAAACGAAAGAAGAAATTAATGCAATTGTGGCACAAAAAACGCAACAAAGAGAACAATTACAAAAGGAAATAGCCGAATTGGCAAAAAAACGTCAAGAGTTTATTGATGCCGAAGCCAAAAAGAAAAACACGCAAGATGATTTGGGCGATGCTATTGGAAGTTCTATCGTTTCCTTAGCAAAATCAAAAGGATTTACTTTAGAAAAATAGACAGATATTTAACGATTTATCCTTAAAACTACAGTTACCACGAGCTGTAGTTTTTTATTTTAGTATAAATCACAAATTTTTTCGATATTTACATTCCAAAGCGTATTAATCATAATTTCCACTCCTATGAAAATCCCTTTTCTTCTATTCGTATTGGTTTCGACCATTAGTTTTGCCCAAAAACCTATTTTCACAACGGCAAAGGTTAAATCGGCAACCGTTTATTTTAATGCGGCTGAATTGTCTCAAACTACATCCGTAAATCTGCCAGTAGGAACAAGTGAAATTGTGGTAAAAAACGTAGCCGATTACCTCAATGAAAATACGGTGCAAATTGGCGCACCCAATTCGGTTACAGTTTTATCAGTGCAGTTTACTCAAAATTATATTTCAGAATATGAAATTGATGAAACCAATCCGGTGATAAAAAAAGTACGGGACAGCATTACGTTGGTTCAAAAAGAAATTAAGAAAATCCAAATAGACACCTATTCTAGCCAGCAAACTATTGCACTTTTGGATGCCAATCAAAACGTGAGTGGTGCCAACACAGGTTTGAATGTTGCCGAACTGATGAAATTGGTCGATTTTTATAAAACAAAACGAACAGAATTGGATAATGCTGTGGTAACCTTGGCCGAAAAAGAAACCAAACTCAATGAAAAACTCAAAGCACTCAACGACAAACTAGAAATCAATACCCAAAAAGAAGAAAAAAGTTCCAAAGGAAAATTGATTATTCAGGTGATGAATGAAATAGCAGGCGTAGTAAATTTAGACCTAAACTATATTACCAATAATGCGTCATGGACACCTTTTTATGATTTACGAGCTGAGAATATTACAACTCCTATCAATATGATGTACAAAGCACAAGTTACGCAATGGACTGGCATTGATTGGAAAAAAGTAAAACTCACCTTGTCCTCTGGCAATCCCAATCAAAACAATCAAGCACCGTTGTTGAGTTCTTGGTTTTTGAGGTATCAAGACGAACAAAATGATTTTAATTATTATAGAGGAAACGTTTATCAAAAAAATAGAAATGGTGATGTTAATGCACCTGTTTTAAATTCTTTACAAGGTCAATTAGCTGGTGTAAATATTAATGAAGCTAATGGACAACCAGGTTCAAAAAGTAGCGTTGTAATAAGAGGTGCAGGTTCTTTAAATGCAAATTCTGATCCATTATATGTAATTGATGGAGTACCGTCAAATGCAGAAACATTCCGAAAAATTCCACCTAGTGCAATAAAAAATATTGATGTCTTAAAAGACTCATCTGCAACAGCACAATATGGAAATCGAGGTTCAAATGGTGTAATGGTCATTACAACAAAGCAAGGAATGGATGATTATACAGAAGTGAATGAAAACCAACTCAATGTTTCCTTCGATATTGATATTCCTTATGATATTTTATCGAATGGAAAACCGCATAGTGTGGGGTTAAAAGATATAAAACTACCTGCATCTTATAAATATTATGCGGCACCAAGAGTTGAAAAAGAAGCTTTTTTATTAGCCGAAATTAACGACTATTCAAAATACAATTTATTGCCTGGCGAAGCCAACATTATTTTTGAAGGGTTGTATGTAGGCAAAACGTTTATCAATACAAACCAAACTTCGGACACTTTGAATTTAAGTATGGGAAGAGACAAAAAAATCTCTATCAAGCGTGAAAAAGTAGTGGACAAATCGGGAACACGGTTTTTATCTTCCAAAAAAGAGCAAACTTTTACTTTTGATATTACCGTCAGAAATAACAAAAAAGAAGCTGCTGATATTATGTTAAAAGATCAATATCCGTTGAGCACCGATAAAGAAATTGAAATCGAATTATTGCAAAGTGATAATGCCACAGCAAACAAAGAAACCGGAATTCTTACTTGGACTTTAAAACTCAATCCAAACGAAACCAAGAAAGTCAGGATAAGTTATAAAGTCCGATATCCTAAAGATAAAACTATAGATAATTTGTAATACACAAAAACGCAATCCTGACCGATTGCGTTTTTTTATACTTGTTTGATAGTAAATGTTATTTTGGTTTTTTCTTCGGATTTAGGGACGTATTAAAAATAGCATAAACAATAATATTTGAAGTCTCTATTTCATATATGATTAGATAAGGAAAGTGTTTTATGAAAACTTCTCGATAAGGTTTTCTTTTGATTTGATAGTGTAGTGAATTTTTATGAACCCTGTCCAAATATTCTTCCAAAGTGTTTAAAAAACGTTCGCCTAAACCTGTTTGCGTTCTTCATAATAGTCATAAGCTTGTTGCATATCAACAATCGCTTCTTCTTTTATAACTAAATCATATTTCATCAAACTAAATTCGTTGGATTTTTTGTTTGGCTTGTTCCCAAGTAAAAGAATCGCTTTCACCCTTTAAGTGTCTTTCTCTTCGAGCATCTATTATTTCATAATCTTCTTTGGTTAGCGTGTCTTGTTCCTCTTCCAAAATTGCTTTTATTTTGTTTAATACAGTAACTTTTCTAGTGCTTATAAGCATTTCAATTAGTTCCATTTTTGTTGCTTGTAAATTCATAACAAATCATTTTATGTTGTAAAAATAACGATTTTGTGTGATGATTATCTATTTAAAATTGATTTTTTAGCCGATTTGGTTTGCTATTAATTTCCTTTTTGGCTAAGGCGTTAGCTATATTTTATGCAGGCATTCTCACGTGGAATCTAAAACTCAATCCAAACGAAACCAAAAAAGTCAGGATAAGTTATAAAGTCCGATATCCTAAAGATAAAACTATAGATAATTTGTAAAAATACAAGCATCCTAAAGTCATTGATTTTAGGATGTTTTTTTTTGGAGCCATATTTTTTATATCCGTTTTACCCATTCAACTCACCCTTTTACCAAGTCTGCCAAATTTGTCTTTTTCTAAGTAGTAGTTTTATAAAGAATTTAAAAATTTGTACCATGAAAATTAGATATGCAACCTTGCTGTTATTAGTTACTCAGTTGTTCTTTGGACAAGAAATAGTAAAAGAAATTGAAATTAAACGTGCTACCATTTACTTAAAAGGAGCAAAAGTTACAGGAACCACTCCAGTCGTTTTAAAAAAAGGCAGGAACTTTGTTAAACTCATTAATTTGTCCAATGATATTGATGAAAACACGTATAAAATTGGTATAGGGAAAAACACAACCCTAATGGCAATTACTCCATTAAACAATTATCTACACACTAATAAACCTTCAGAAATTGAACAAAAATTAGAAGCCGAAAAGAAAAAAAATGCGCGTTCAATTGATTTACTTTCGCTTCAAATCAAAACACTATTGGGTGAACAAAGTATTATCAATTCTAATTTACAAGTGCATACCAACGATAAAATTTCGCCCCAAGAACAGTTAATTAAATTGACTTCTTTTTATGCCAAACGTTTTTTAGAAATCGAAAACAGCTTGTACTTGTTACAAGAGCAAAAAAATGACTTAGTGGCCGCAAATGCGAATATTGTCAATCAACTAGCAGAAGAAAAGACCAATAAAAACAAAAATAAAAAAGAATTGTTATTGGAAATCGAAGCTAAAACGGAAACAAATTTTGATTTATCAATTACTTATGTTGTCCAAAGCGCAGGTTGGATGCCATTATACGACATCAGAGCAACCGATGTAAACAGTCCATTAGAGCTAGTTTTTAAAGGAAAAATATATCAAAAAACGGGACAAGATTGGACCAATGTAAAACTTTTTGTGTCTACTTATTTGCCTCAAAACAATCAAAACCGACCGATTTTATCACCATTATATGTCAATGAATTTGTGGCAGGAATGAACTACAATCAAATGAATAATGATCAGTATAAAAAAGTAGCGGTCAATGCTGCAACCAATTCCTATCAAATGAGGAGTGATGCTAACAATACCAATGAAGAAGATTCCTATTTTGATTTGCCTGTTGCCAATGTATCGGATAGTCAAATGAACATTTTATATGAACTGAATGAAATTCAAACGATAAAAAGTCAAGAGAAAGAGCAGTTTTTAATTTTAGATAAAAAAGAAGTAGCGGCAACCTATAAATATCATGCTGTTCCAAAAGTTAATCAAAGTGTTTACTTATTAGCCATTGTGAAAAATTGGCAGAATTTAAATCTCATTTCGGGTGAAGCCAGTTTGTTCTTTGACGATAATTATATTGGCAAAACGTATTTACAAAGCAATTATCTGAATGATGAATTTCCTATCTCGTTAGGAATAGACGAACGAATCGTAATAAAAAGGAGAAAAATTGAAGACAAAGACGAGAAGAAATTTTTTAATAGTAATAAAAAAGAAACCGAATCCTATGATATAGTGATTAGAAACAACACCAAACAGACGATAGATTTAGAAGTTTTGGACCAATTGCCAATAAGTGAAAACGAAAAGATTAGCGTAAAATCATTAACCATTAGTGATGGCGTTTATGATGAAAAAACTGGAAGTATACTTTGGCAACGAAAAATAGAAAGCGGTAAAACGGAAATCATACACTTTGCTTATGAGCTAAAATATCCTAAGGAAATGAGAATACATTATTCGAACAGGTAAAAGCAATTATACTTTATAAAAGAAGAAAACATCCTAAGACAATTGGTTTTAGGATGTTTGCATTTAATTAACATACTATTAATGAAATAGTTTTAATAAAATTTATACATTTATACACATTCAATCTAAAAATCATTTTATGAAAAAATGGCTACTATTAGTTATTGTTTGGTGTACAATTCCATCTTTTGGTCAGGAAGTGATTTTGCCTGTTCCGAAGTACAGCTTTAAAAATAATTTACCTTCTCTTTTTGAAAAAGAGGCACGTGTTTTTTATCCTTTTTCTTTCGAACAAGAAGTTCAACAATCAATACTGTTAGTAGATAGCAACCTATTCAACCATTTGAAAACTAAAATTGAATTTAACAAACCTTCTGATTTAAAAAGAATTCAAAAAATAGATTACCAACAACTATTTTTTGGATGTCCACCAGCCAATTCTAAAGACATGATGATTAGTTCGGTGAAACATTATCTTTTAAATAAGTACGTTTTTAGTTTGTTTATGAATAATATCTATGAGTAAAAGGTACAGTAACCACTATCTTCTTCATTTTTTTATAACAATTTGATACCTAACTTTTTATTTTTAACTTTACAAAAAAAAATAGATTATGAAAAAAATAATACTCTTTATCTTTACACTTTTTACTTTTTCGGTTGCAGCACAAACAGTAGCTGTACAAACTTTTGCTACAGGTTTATCCAATGCGGTAGCATTAGTTCATCCGCCTAATGACTCTCGCCTTTTTGTGGTTCAAAAAACAGGTGCAATTAGAATAGTAAATCCTAATGGAACAGTAAATGCCACACCATTTTTAACCGTTACTGGTTTAAGTAGTGGCAGCGAACAAGGCTTATTGGGCTTGGCTTTTCATCCTAATTATGCGAGCAATGGTTTGTTTTTCATCAATTATACCAATACTGCTGGTGACACGATTATTGCTAGATATTCTGTTTCTGCCAATCCAGATATCGCTAATACTACTGCAACCATTTTAATGACAGTAGATCAACCTTTTTCTAATCACAACGGTGGAAGTTTGGCATTTGGACGTGATGGCTTTTTATACATCGGATTGGGCGATGGCGGAAGTGGTGGCGATCCACAAGGTTATTCGCAAAACATGACCGTAGATCCTAATTTTCCTAGTAGAGTGTTATTAGGTAAAATGTTGCGCATAGATGTTGATACTACTTCTGGGTCATTAAATTATGGAATTCCAGCGACTAATCCTTTTGCAACCACTGCTGGTCTTCGTGAAATTTGGGCTCGTGGACTACGCAATCCATGGAAATATACATTTAATAGACTAAACGGTGATTTATGGATAGCTGATGTGGGTGATAATGGTCCCAATTCATTAGAAGAAATCAACAGAACTGCATTCCCGTTGCCTAATACTGGATTAAATTTTGGATGGCGTTGTTACGAAGCAACTTCTCCATTTAATACTTCGGGCTGTGATCCAATGAATACCATGACTTTCCCATTAACTCAATATGGAAGAACTAATAACAGGTGTTCTATAACAGGCGGTTATTTTTATACTGGAACAACGTATCCAAATTTTGCTAACAAATATTTTTTTGCCGATTATTGTACAGCAGAAATAGGATTTGTTGACAATTCTGGAGTGATAACTTGGACTGTTAATTTGACGGGAGTAATAACAACATTTGGCGAAGACCAAAACGGCGAATTATATATTACCAATGGCTCATCTATTTCAAAAGTAGTTGACACTTCACTAAGCACTATCTCTCTTGATGAAAGTGTTTTGACAATTTTTCCAAATCCGGCAACTAACGAACTTTTTATTAAAAACAATAATAATGTTGCGCTTCAAACTATAGCTATTACTGACTTAACAGGCAAAGTGGTTTTAAATCAAGATATTCAAAACATCGGTTCTAACGCCATTAATATTGCCAATTTAGCGAAAGGAATGTATCTAGTTACGGTGCAAACACCTAATGGTTTATCGGCCACTTCAAAGATTTTAAAACAATAATTTAAGGCGCAGGATCGGGATAAACGGCTTGTATTTTATTGATTCCTGCAAGTACTTCTGGTGATAAAACAACTTCAAAAGCAGCAATGTTTTCTTGAAGTTGTTTTATACTTGTGGCGCCAATAATTGTAGAAGAAACAAACTCTTGTTGTTTGACAAATGCCAATGCCATTTGAGTTAACGTTAATCCATTGTCAAGTGCTAATTGATTGTAAAGTTGGGTAGCTTTTCGACAATTTTCGCTCGAATATCTTGTAAACTGCGGAAACAAACCCAAACGAGAATTAGGTTGTATCCCATTTAAATGTTTGCCTGTTAAAAAGCTAAAAGCTAAAGGCGAATACGCCAAAAGGCCGACTGATTCTCTGAGGCAAATTTCGGATAAACCCACTTCAAACAGTCGATTTAATAGCGAATAGGGATTTTGTATCGTAACAATTCTAGGCAAATTATGCTTTTCGCTTTCATTGAGAAATTTCATCACTCCATAAGGATTTTCATTGGAAACCCCGATATGTTTAATCTTTCCTTCTTTGATTAAGCCATCATAAATGCTTAATATTTCGAAGAAATTTTCTTGCCATTGCGTATCAATTTTGGATATTCCGCGTTGTCCAAACATATTCATGACACGCTCTGGCCAATGCATTTGATACAAATCAATATACTCGGTTTGTAAATTTTTTAAGCTCAATTCTACTGCTTCAACAATACTTTTTTTGGAGAAATCGAGTGGTTTTCTGATGTATTCCATGCCGCGATTGGGTCCAGCGATTTTAGTTGCAACAACCAATTTCTCTCTTTCCGAAGCACCAATTTTTGCAATCCAACTCCCAATAAAACGTTCGGTATTACCAAATATTGTTGCATTGCCACCAATTGGATACATCTCAGCTGTATCAAGAAAATTTATTCCGTGTTCAACAGCATAATCCAACTGCTCATGTGCCTCGGCTTCGGAGTTTTGATTGCCATAAGTCATAGTGCCAAGACAAATGGAACTTACCTTCAAATCAGAATGTGGTAATGTGGTATAAATCATTAAATGTTTTTTAAAGTATCTTGTGTGTTTTCTGTTGACTCGTTTTCTAAATCGTCAAACAGGAACGATTCGTCTTTGACAAATCCTTTTCCGTTTTTAATGTCTTTGTTTTTTTCTAACGAAATTTTATAATTACTTGGTGTTCCCGATATTTTTAAATTGATGTATCGAACCCTTTTATTTGGATCTTTATAGATTATTTCGTCTTCTTGGTTAGCGTCGAGTGCCTCGCGTTTTCGGCCAAAAAGTTTTTGAAATGCTATTCCTGTTACCATTCGTAGCGGGATTCGCAAATTGTATTCCATATTCATATTTCTATCCTGACTTCCTGATAATTGAATGAAACCCAATGACGAATTGACTACCATATTAGGCAAAATTAGTCTTCCGTTTTTCAACACCAGTCTATTTTCTAATTTGTCAAACAATACTTTCGAAAGATTTTTATCTTTAAAGAAATTGGACATGGCTTGTATCGGTCCAAAATTGTCTAATCTGCCATTATTGATAACTACATCCATTTGAAGATTGGAATCGTCTATACGCGGTGTTAAATCGGTATGTAATAAAATTTTTCCTGTAATTCTTCCGGTAAATATTCCGTGAAGATTCTCTGAAACGAGTTTATCTTGACCAAAATTATCAAACTTATACAGTACTTGATCTAGATTTACTTTTTGAATTTTCAAATCGGGGTTCAAATAAATATTTTTAGGGTTTGAACCATTCAAGTAACCTTTTAAATTTACAATGCCTCCCGCAGCATTGAACTGACAATTATCAAAATGAACCATATGATTCTCTTTTATTCTCAGCTTGGCAGCCATCTTTTTTATGATGTATTTATGGTAATTTAAATGCCCAATTGCAGCATCAATTTTTATATTCTTAAACGGAATTTCAAACAAGTTAAAACCACTATCGTGATCTACTTTTACATTACTATTTGTAGGCTGTTCTTTATAGCTAAATAACTCATCAAAGTCTAGATACGTGGACTGGAAATTGAAGTAATCGCCATTTTTCTTGTAATAGCTGTTGTTTTTTAAATGATAGCGTCCGCTTAAAGTAAAATTACTTTTCCCGATTGTTCCTGAAACATTGTTGATGGTTAGCACATCTTTCTCGGCATGAATATTGCCCTTAAACTGTTCAAATTTAACAGGATGTACTTTAAACTTTCCTTTAAATTGGTCGACATAAAAATCAGTAGATTGCAGCGAATCTTTAAAATGCAGTGCAACACGACCGTGAAATTTTAGCCCTTTTACATCTTCATCGCGGTATTCTTTTGGAACATAATTTTTGCCATTGTAAGAAAACAAATCTTTGAAATGCAACGTATTAGAAGTTAAATCAAATTCCATTTGTGTGTCGCCTATTTTTTTATCGGCAAACCAAAGATTGTATGAGGCAATTTTCCCATCAAAAGCAAAATCACTCGTATCGATTTGTCCACTGAATTTCTTGACGTTGATGTCATTCTCTGTAATTTCAAACAAACCGCCAAAATCATGAAAAACATGAGGGTAATTTTCTAATTTGGCATAAAAATTTTGAATAAAGTAATTTCCAACAGGCAATGATTTCGATTGTAAAAAAGTAGATGCTGCGCCTTTAAACGCAAGATCAATCTTAAGGTTGCGCATCTTTTCATTAAACGGTTTTTGCTTGATGGTGTCAAAAGCGGTGAGTTCTTTAAAATCCAATAATTTTGATTTAACGTGAATTTCAGAAACTACTTCGCCATTGGTTTGATGAATAATGGCTGGAATATTGTTGATTTTTCCATTCATCTCAAGGTTGGATTTACCCAATTGCAGACGGCAATAGTCCATTTTGATATCATTGCCATCCATTATCGCTTTTAGATTTAAATTTTTTACTGGCAAATGATAACGCTCTGATTTAAAATTCAAATTGGTGACCAACAACTCTGAATAATAAGCTTGATTAAATTTCTCCAAACTTTTCTCAGGATTTGACAAATCAATAATATCATGAAAATTCATACTAAGTTGAATATTCCCCGTGACATTAGATAAATTTTTTAAATTAAAAAACTTCGATAGGAATTCCAAATCAAAATCAGAGTCGAGTTTCAAATCAATTTCGGGCGAAATAAAATTAATCACTTTCAGATTTCCTTTAAAACGTCCTGCTTCGGGCTTTGCAGAAAAATTAGTAAGATAAAAGGCTGAAGTTTCTAAATTTCTTTTGGAACCATTTGTAAAATAGGCACTAAACGTCATATCGTCTAGTTTTTTATTGGTAATAGTATTGTCAAAAAATCCCTTTTTACAACCAAATTTGGCTTCAACAGCAGGAAGATTTCCGTTGATAGACTTGCCTTTTACTGTAGTTTTAAAGAAAATATCTCCTTGATTGTCATACTTTTTTAGCGTTGGGATTAAATCCTCCGGTGCAAAAGCAATGAGCAAATCAAAGTTGGGTTTTTTACCCGTGAAAACTAAGTCTAAATCAAAATTATTTTTAATGTCTACTTTTCCTTCCAAACCAAAAACGCCATTTTCAATTGTAACAGTCGAGGATTCAAATTGTAATTGTTGCGATTTTTTATGAAAAGAAAATGCAGTAGCAATATCAAAATGTTTGTTTTTTATAAATGTGGTGTCTTTTCCTTTGATTACATTGAAAACAAATTTAGTGTCTAAACCCATTTTAATATGGGTTTCGTCTTTTTTAAATTTCGTCTCGGCTTTGTTTACATAGGCATTAAGTGTGATAGCATCGACTAAATTAGTTTTCTGTAAAACAATATTTTGTAGTTTAATTTTTTGTAAATCGATATGGAATTCTTCTTCCACATCCTCAATTTCTTTATTGGTTTCAAATGCTTTAACAAGATTATAGGAATGGTCTTTATATTGGATAATGTTAATTTTCCCATTAGCCAGTTTAATTGTTTTTACATCATATTTCCCGCTAATTATTGTCCATAAATCAAACCCAACATACACATCTTTTAAATTGATAATTGGTTTTTGGTTAACCGCTTTTGTTTCAAAAACTTGGAAATCTTTTATGTCTATAGAGATGTAAGGAAAATTTTCAAGTGGCGAAATTTGTGTGCCCGAAAGCGCAATTTTTCCTTTAAAATCAGCATTTGCTGTTACCAATAATTCCTGAATAATGGCGTCTTTTTTAAGGCTAATAACCAGAATAAGAATACCAAAAAGCAGTATCGGAATTCCTAAGAAAACCAATACTACTTTCTTCCATTTAGTAAAAAAACTTTTCTTTTTTGTTTCCACAAGCAAGGATCAGAAATAAGGACTAAAACTCATTCAACATTTTGGAAATTTCATCCAATTTTGGAGTTAAAATGATTTCAATTCTTCGGTTTTTAGCTTTGCCTTCGTTGCTATCATTGCTCATTAATGGTGCATATTCACCTCGACCTGCAGCCGTTAAATTTTGTTTTCTAATACCTGCATTTTCTGCCAAAATATTGACAATCGCCGTGGCACGTTTAGTCGATAAATCCCAGTTATTTTCAATTCCTCCATCAATATTTCCTAGTATTTTATCGTTGTCAGTATGTCCTTCAATAAGAACGGTGATGTCGGGATTTTGGGCTAAAACTTTTCCAACTTCTACTACAGCTTTTCTTCCTTCACTGCCAACTGCCCAACTACCCGTTTGAAATAACAACTTGTTTTCCATAGAAACATAGACTTTTCCGTTTTTTTGTTCAACGGTTAGTCCTTTTCCTTCAAAGGCATTCAATGCTTTGGACAAGGTATCTTTCAGTTTTTTCATGGCAGCATCTTTAGCTGCAATCATGCTTTCTAATTCATTTAAGCGTTTGGTGTTTGACTCTAGCTCGTTACGTAATTTATTTAAACGATCCTGTTCTGCTGCTAATGCTTTTTCTTTGGCGCCAAGTTGTGCCAATAACTCTCTATTTTTATTCATGTTAGACTCTAACGCGTCATTACTGTTTTTTTCAAGTGCATCATAAGAGTCTTTCAAAGTTTTCAAATTATTGGCTGTTGCCGTGCAATCGGCTTGGAGTTTGTCTCTATCCGCTTTTAGCTTGTCTAGTTCTGCTTTCAACGCTATATTTTCGTCGTTAAATTGGGAATTGGCTTTGCGCAATTCTTCGTTTTCATCATTTATCAAGCGATTTTCTTTTTGTAAATCGGTGTACTTGTTCTCTAAATCGGTGTATATTTTTTTGGATACACACGATGTCATCAAACTCAATACAACCATTCCTAAAACTACTCTCTTTATCATAACACTTTTTTTAAGTCTATTTTCTATGTTCTATTTTCAATGTTCTCACTTTTCTATCACTCAATCTCAACCAAAACAGGACAATGGTCTGAATGTTTTGCTTCTGCTAAAATCACAGCTCGTGTTAGTCTGCTTTTTAATGATTCGCTAGCCAAACAGTAATCTATTCGCCATCCTTTATTATTTCCTCTTGCTCCAGCGCGATAACTCCACCAACTATAATTGTGTGGTTCTTTATTAAAAAATCGGAATGTGTCAATAAAGCCGCTCTTCATAAAACCGTCTAACCAAGCGCGTTCTTCGGGTAAAAATCCAGAAACGGTTTTGTTACGAATTGGGTCGTGAATGTCAATGGCTTCGTGACAAATATTGTAATCGCCACAAATAATCAAATTTGGAATTTCGATTTTTAATTTATCAATATAATTTTGAAAATCATCCATGTATTTAAACTTGTGGTCCAATCTATCAATGTTTGTTCCCGAAGGTAAGTACAAACTCATCACCGAGAAATCGTCAAAATCAACACGAAGATTTCTACCTTCAAAATCCATATGGTCAATTCCTGTTCCAAAAACCACGTGGTTTGGTTTTACCTTCGACAAAATGGCTACACCACTATATCCTTTTTTTTGAGCAGGAAACCAGTAATGATAAGGATAGCCCGAAAGTTCAACGTCGAGTAACGGAATTTGATCTTCAGTAGCTTTTATTTCTTGCAAACAAATCACATCAGGATTGGCTTGTTGCAACCAATTTAAAAATCCTTTAGAAATTGCTGCCCGAATACCATTTACGTTATAAGAAATAATTCTCATCGAGTTTGTTGTTTAATTTTATCTGCGTTTGATTTTAGCTAAACGCCATCGGGTCAAAAATAACTAAAAACCGTAACAATCGAAACGTTAAAATCATAATTAAAAATTAAAATTTGGCTTTGATTTCTGTGTTTTCTACAAGCTATTTCAGCAGAATTACTATCTTTGTTTCCCACTCAAAAACTAAAAATTACATATGGGTTTAGTTACTGCCAAAGAAGTTGCAAAAGCCATAAACACTGATAAATACGGTGTTTTTGGAACTTTTTGTGGCTGGTTACTAATGAAAGCTTTAAAGATTTCGACGTTAAACAAAATTTATGACCGAAATAAACATTTAAGCGAAATTGAGTTCTTAAACGCCATTTTAGATGAGTTTCAAATAAAATTTGAAATCCCCGAAGAAGATTTTAAACGCCTTCCAAAAGACGGTGCTTACATCACTATTTCCAATCATCCATTGGGCGGAATTGACGGAATTTTGCTTCTGAAATTAATGCTCGAAAAAGAACCTAAATTCAAAATTATTGCCAATTTTCTTTTGCATCGTATCGAACCGATGAAGAAGTACATCATGCCTGTAAATCCTTTTGAAAATCATAAAGATGCCAAATCAAGCGTAATAGGAATTAAAGAAACATTACGCCATTTAAGTGACGGAAAACCTTTGGGTATGTTTCCTGCAGGCGAAGTTTCAACTTATAAAGATGGTAAATTAGTGGTAGACAAAGCTTGGGAAGAAGGCGCAATTAAAGTCATCAGAAAAGCGCAAGTTCCTGTGGTTCCGATTTATTTTCATGCTAAAAACAGTCGCTTTTTTTATTTTTTATCCAAAATTAATCCCACACTGCGCACCGCAAAATTGCCTTCGGAATTGCTAACACAAAAAGACCGTGTCATTAAGGTAAGAATAGGAAAACCCATATCGGTTACAGAGCAAAACGAACACAAAACCATCGAAGACTATTCAGAGTTTTTAAGAAGAAAAACCTATATGTTGGCCAATTCTTTTAACGAAGAAAGCAAATTGTTAAGTTCACAAAATTTGAATTTAAATCTAAAACTTCCAAAAAATCCTAAGCAAATTGTAAAGCCAGCTAACCAAGATAAAATATTAGAGGAAATTGAAGTTTTAAAAAATGGAGAGTATCGCTTGTTGCAAAGCAAAAACTATATGGTGTTTTTGGCACAAGCCGATGTGATCCCAAATATTCTTCACGAAATTGGCCGTTTACGCGAAATTACTTTTAGAGCGGTTGGCGAAGGGACAAATGAGTCTATCGATCTTGACCAATTTGATAATTACTACCACCACATGTTTTTGTGGGACGATGATACGCAACAAATTGCTGGTGCTTATCGCATGGGTTTTGGGTCTGAGATATTTCCAAAATATGGCATCGAAGGGTTTTATTTGCAGGAATTATTCCGGTTTGAACCCGAATTGTATGATATGATGTCAAAATCTATCGAGATGGGAAGAGCTTTTATTGTGAGCGATTACCAGCAAAAACCAATGCCCTTATTTTTACTTTGGAAAGGAATTGTTCATATAACGTTGCGCTATCCTGATCATAAATACCTCATTGGTGGCGTAAGTATTAGCAACCAATTTACTGAGTTCTCTAAATCATTGATGATTGAGTTCATGAAATCCCATTATTATGATCCTTATGTGGCACAATACATTCATCCTAAAAAAGAGTTTAAGGTCAAATTAAAAGACGCCGATAAAGATTTTGTTTTCAATGAAACCGATGCCGATTTAAATAAATTTGACAAGATTATTGATGAAGTAGAACCCGGAAGTTTAAGATTACCAGTGTTAATTAAAAAATACATCAAACAAAATGCCCGTGTAGTGGCCTTCAACGTTGACCCGTTGTTTAACAATGCTGTCGACGGATTGATGTACATTCGCATTTCGGATATTCCCGAAAGCACCATGAAACCGGTGATGGAAGAATTTCAGAAAGAATTGGAACGAAAAGAAAAAGGATAGTAACTTATAACGTTTCTTAGTTTATCTTTTTAACACAATTATAAATTACTAGCTGTTTCGGCACTTGTTCGTTTTTTAAATTCATCCCATTCTTTTGCTGTCAACGTTTGTGTCTTTTTAAATTTTTTCCCTTTTAAATAAGCTAAAATATACTTCGCTCTCTCCTCTGAGTCGGGATGAGTTGAAATCCATTCCAAGGCATTTAGTGTCTGATTACTTTGTGCTAATTCAAACATAAAGTCGGCCATCGGTTCAGGGTTAATGTCGGCCTCTAATAAATACTTTACGCTTTCCATATCGGCTTCTTTTTCTAATGCTCTATCGTAAGCGGTTGATGACAACGTGTTTAAAATTTCCTTTATAATTTGACCGCCTTTTCCGCCAGTTGACGCAGAAAGAATTACAGACAAACCTATTTCTTTAGACAGTTTCTTCATCACATGATTGTTTTCAATATGAGCAATTTCATGACCCAAAACGCCTTGCAGTGCTTCTTGCTTTTTGCAACCTTCAATTAGCCCTGTATATACCACCAAATGACTATTTGGTAAAGCAAAAGCGTTTATTTCATCATTGTTAATAATGTGAACTTTAAGTGAGTCTCGTTCAATAGCATTAGCTTTACAAATAGGCAGTAGTAATTTATCTAGTGTTTTTACTATCGTATCATCTATGACTTCATCTTCGGTATCTTGAATTTGATTCCAAATTAAATCGCCAATATTACTTTCTATCGAAGTCGTTCTTTTTTGTATATCAAATAAGGATACAAAGTCAATTCTAGATAATCCGAAAAACATTCCGAAAAAGAAAATCAAGATAACCAGTCCTTGAATAATTGTTTTACTTGTCATTTGGTCTACAAATTAAATTAGTTAAACTCCCAAAAAACCATTGTTGTACGTGAATTCCTTTTCTAGTTTGCACCGCGCTATAAATGGTAGAAATAAACTCTAACAGGTTAAAAAACAATACTGTAAACAAGTAAGCAAAATAATAATTGGTAGGTTTTTTTCCATCAAAAACTATAGAAACCGTCCACCAAAATCCAAAACTGTTCATACATAGCAGCGCCATTTGGGAAAACAAAGCCTGCAAACAATGCCATCTTACAAAATAAGTGCTGTTTCTATTGGCTAAAAAAAAGAAAAAAGTGGCAAATAAATTAATAATCGGCAAAGGCAAACCCGCTACTACAGCTACCAAAGACATTAAATAGCTATTAGATGCTTTCTCTCGCTCGTGTTCGGTAGGTTTATAAGCAAAAGTTGTTTCTCGTATCATAATTGTTTTTTTATATTCCAAATCCAATTGAGTATCACTAAAAGTACTAGTAAAGCAGCCAGCCATTTAGTACTACTAATTTGCTCCCATTTTTTATAACTGTGAAAAAAAGTGTTCTTTTTAAAAATTATATCTATCAAAATCCAAATAGGAAAGACAACCATAATCATACCAACAAGTAGCCCAAAAGGATTCATTGCAAGTGAATCTGCTATTCTTCCGTCAAAAAGCAAGGTTATCGCTCTAGTTGTACCACATGACGGACAGGGAATTCCTGTCACATTTTTTATAATACACACCCGAAAAGACTCCTTTTCTTGATGGTGAACGGAGTAAAAAAGATAAATAAAACCAAAAAAACAAGCTATAAGCAAAAAGGAATATAGCTTGCTTCTTGACATTTTTTAATAAAGACTTGTTTGAAATAGTTCCATGTTTTTCTCACGAGTGGCACCCATGATTAAAAACCAATCAATGATGGTCCAAATGCCCAATCCACCACAAGTTAATAGTTTTCCGATTCCCAAGCCAGTATCGCCAATAAAAAATCGGTCAATACCAAGAGTACCACCACCAACGATAGAAATAATCAAGGCGGTTGTTGGATCTTTAAACTGCAATGTTTGAACCAATCCCCATTTTGATTCATCTAAACTCATTAATTTATCTCTAACGGCATTTAAATGATAACTTTCAAAAAATTTTGAGTTCATCATTAAAAACATGTCTACTTTTTGTGCGTCCATAATTAGGTTTGTTTTTTGGTTATGTGTTAATTATTCCACTAAAATATAAAAAATATCAGAAAATAGCATGATTTAACTTTCAAAGTCAATTTAATTTTTAAGAAAGCAGCTAGATTTGTAAATGTGCTGTACTTGAATAGCAATCCTACAATCGTCAGGCTAACTATACAATCTTATGATCTTGTCAACAATAGTTTGCGCGAGTTTTTGATGACTTTCATAGGTCCAACCAGCGATATGCGGCGTTAACAAAACATTTTCAGCTTGAAGTAAATATTCAAAAGCTTTAAGCTTTTCGCTATCAATAAATAAATTTTCGAAGGACAACTTCTCATATTCCAAAACATCTAATGCTGCACCAAGAATTTTACCACTCTGTAATGCTGCTACTAAATCATCAGTAACCACATTTTTCCCTCGTGAAGTATTAATGAACCAAAACGGTTTTGCAAATTGATTGATGAAAGCAGTATTTACTAACTTGTCCGTTTCCGGAGTCCAAGGAATATGCAAACTCAACACATCCGTTTTTGCTTGTAATTCATTTAAAGAAACTTGTTTGGCGTTTTCATCGGCTACATTATCTTGAATATCATAACACAAAACATCAACATCAAAACCTTTGAGTTTTTTAGCAAAAGATTTTCCCATATTTCCATAACCGATAATACCCACGGTTTTGCCTTCCAATTCATAACCTCTATTGCCTTCGCGAATCCATTTGCCTTCGCGAACCAATCTGTCCGCTCGATTTAACTTATTCATCAACGACAATAACATTCCCAAAGCATGTTCGCCCACCGCATTTCTATTGCCTTCTGGCGCAGCAATAAGTTGAATCTTCTTGGTTTCGGCATACTCACAATCAATACTTTCCAATCCTGCGCCAACGCGAGCAATAAACTGCAAACTACTAGCTTTATCAATAAAGGCTTTATCAATTTTGAAACGCGAACGAATTACAATGCCATGATAATCTTGAATCTTCGCCTCTATTTCAGTTTTTGACGATGTAAAATCGGCTTCGTTTTGAAATCCTGCCAGTTCCAATTGTTTCCACAACAAGGGATGATTGCTATCCAAATGAAGTATTTTAATATCTTGCTTATTCATGCTATAAATTGAAGAGTAAAGATACTGTTAATTTGATATATGTTAAAATTTAAAAAAAAGAAGATGTGGCTTGTTTTTATTATAATTCCCCATACTATCTTTGCATCGTGAAAAAACTAGTCGTAGTAATAGCGTTATTATTTCTATCTAAACCCATCATTCCGGTTTTTGATTACGTTATTAATTATGACTATATAGTAAAAGAACTTTGTGAAAACAAAGAAAAACCAGAACTTCACTGTAATGGTAAATG
Organism: Flavobacterium aureirubrum; assembly: GCF_038739835.1. Lineage (NCBI taxonomy): Bacteria > Pseudomonadati > Bacteroidota > Flavobacteriia > Flavobacteriales > Flavobacteriaceae > Flavobacterium > Flavobacterium aureirubrum. The sequence continues at coordinate 88,193 of NZ_JBCGDO010000006.1, read as the reverse complement.
CCAGTTGATGAAAGAAATGGCAAAAGCCGCCGAAGCAGAAACGGCAACTGAAAAATCAAATTCTACCGAAAAAAAGACAGCCCAATCTACCATTGAAATTTTGTTTTTTGAGGAAATAACTGCATTTGAAACCAACAATAATTTCTCATCATCAAAAAATTGCAACTTTACATTCTATTCTAATTTATATTCTTCAACGAATAGTTTCGCCTTTTTTCATCCGCCAATTGTAATTTCATAGTTTTTTTATCAGCAGCAATTTGGACTATTCAGATTGCTCCGAACCGCTGTGTTCAAAAAATGTTTGAATTTTATTCAAACAAAGTGTTTACTATATAATTTAAAAAAAATGAAATTACAATTAAAAAAATATGTAGCCGCATTGGCTATGGCTTTAGTATTAACCTCATGTTCAAACGACGATAATAATACGCCAACTGGAGAAGGCAGCTTAAAACTAAAATTTGATAATATTTATGGCAATGCAAATCTTGCCTTCAACACGCCTTACACAAACAGTAATGGCGAAGTAGTTAAGGTAGACAAACTCATTTACATTGTAAGCAATATTGTATTAACGAAAGAAGACGGAACGACCTACACGGTGCCAAAAAGCGAAAGCTACTTTTTTGTGAACGAAGCCGATGCTGCCAGTACAACCATAAACTTACCAAATATCCCTGCTGCTAATTATACCAAAGTAACATTTGGAGTTGGTGTAGACCAAGCGCAATTCAATCAAGGTGCCGAGGGTCAAGGAAATTTATGGGCAACCGCCAGCGATCCTGCTCTAGGCATGACATGGTCGTGGGCTGCAGGTTACAAATTCATCAAATTTGAAGGGACAGTAACTTCAGCGTCTCACTCTAATGCTGTTTTTAGAGTTCACACCGGCAAAACTGGTGACATCTATAATTATGCTGAAATTTCAATGGATTTACCAGAACAAGCACTAGTTAGAACTAACGTTACACCACAAGTTCACATCATGGCCGACTTTAAAAAAGTAATCGATGGAACGACCAAAATCAATTTCGAAGAAGGTCTTAGCGTCATGGGTGGAGCAAAAGTACAAAACATAATGGCAAACAATGTGCCTACTATGTTTGAAGTAGATCATGTTCATAACGACTAATTTTATGTAAAGCTAATCCAGCTATTCATTACAAGTCCGCAGGAAAAACAAAAATTTTGTAATCAAAAAAAAGCTTCTATGGCCGCCTTTTTTTACAACAAAATCCATTTGTTTTTCCTTTACGGGCTTTCCATTACTATCTAGGCTAAAAATTCAATACCATGAAAAAAATAGTAGTATTTGCATTACTTCTTTCTCTAGGAAGTTGCAACACAGACGATGCTTCCGATTACCAAAACCTACCAATAGACTACAAAGTACCGTCAAACTTTCCGCCTTTAGCTTACGACATGAGCAACAATCCTTTAACCGAAAAAGGATTTGAACTGGGAAAAAAAATTTTCTACGACGGCCGTTTAGCTTCAGATGGTGTTGTATCATGTGGCTTTTGTCATATTCAAGCCGATGCTTTCACCCATCATGGTCACGATTTTAGCCACGGCGTTGGCGAAGGTATTGGTACACGCAATGCGCAACCCATACAAAACATGGCTTTCCAAACACAATTTTTTTGGGATGGAGCCGCAGACCACATTGAGTTACTCTCTATGGTACCTATAAATTCTGAAATAGAAATGAACGGCAATATCATCAACATCATCAATATGATGAAAAATGATCCATCTTACAGTAAATTATACAAACAAGCCTTTACAGATGGTGAAATAAATGCCGAAAACATGCTAAAAGCATTAGCACAGTTTATGACCATGCTCACTTCCTCAAATTCGCGCTTTGATAAATACCGCAGAAACGAAACAGGTGGCAACATGACCTCTCAAGAATTAGCTGGCTATACTGTTTTTAATCAAAAATGCGCCTCTTGCCATGCCACCGATTTATTTACCGATAATAGTTTTAGAAATAATGGATTACCCATCAATCCAGCTATAAATGATAAAGGAAGATACCGTGTTACCGAAAATCCAGCTGATAAGTATAAATTCAAAGTACCTAGTTTGAGAAATATTGAAAAAACAGCACCTTATATGCATGATGGTCGTTTTTATACTCTCGAAGCCGTACTTGACCATTATACTTCTGGCGTGAATAATACACAAAACCTTGATCCGCTTTTAAGTAATGGAACGTCACTTGGAATTTCATTATCTACCACGGAAAAAGCACAACTCATCGCTTTCCTAAAAACGCTTACGGATAATGAGTTTCTAACCAATCCCAAATTTGCTGAATTTTAATTTATGAAACAAATCACTTTATGGATGCTTTTTGCATGCCAACTTGCCCTTGCATCTACAGCAATTATTCATGGTAATCCACCTAAACCTAATGCACTACATTTTTCCAGTGCCTTACTCTGCGATGCTTGCGGTTGTTCTGCTAGCGGAGGAAGTATGGGTTTTGCTTCGATGCTTGACACTAATTTTATAGGGATACGCTATTTTAATCAAAACTATAAAACCACCGACGGCTTGTATAGCAACTCGCCTTGGTTGGAAGAAAATTTTAATACTATTCAAATTTGGGCTAGAATACCTGTCCACAAGAAAATACAAATTTCTACTCTTATTCCTTATCATTTTCACAGCAGAGAAACCACAACGGGTAACCAATCCATAGCAGGAATAGGTGATGCTACACTACTCGCCATGTATGAACTTCTTAATACTAAAAACGACTCTACAAGTCTTAGTCAAGTGGTGCAACTAGGTGGCGGAATAAAAGTGCCTTTTGGACAATTTGACGAAACCAATAACGGGAGTTTTAATCCATCATATCAACTTGGAACAGGCAGTTGGGATTATATAATCACAACAGAGTATGTAATCAAAAAAAAACAATTGGGCTTCAACGCCATGCTCAATTATACCATAAAAACCGAAAACGATAGAAACTATCGTTTTGGAAACCAAACAAATTATGCGGGAACTTTCTTTTATATAATCGATAGACCTAAATTCTCTTTCGTGCCACAACTAGGTCTTGCCGGCGAAATCTATGAAAGTAACTACCAACTCGGACAGCGACTAAGAAACACATCGGGTTCTATTTTCTTGAGTAGAGTAGGATTTGAATTGGGTAAAAACAAATGGTCCTTTGGCGCCAATGCTATGATACCTATCAAACAAAACCTAAATGGTGGTAACGTTGAAGCCAATTATAGATGGAGTGTTAACTTGAACTATGCGCTATAAAGTGTAACAAAAAACAGTAATCAAAGACCTATTTTCAATTATATTTGTCCAGCTACTAATTTATTTTTAATTAAACTTCAAACAAATGAAAAAAATAGTTCTTCCGCTATCAATTATTGCAATGTTAATGAGCAGTTGCAATCAAAAAGAACTCACCTCAGGTATCAATAAAAAAAATATGGATACGCTGGTAAAACCTGGCGATAATTTTGCAGCCTATGTTAATGGAACCTGGATAAAAAACACAAAAATTCCAGCCGATAAAGCCTCTTATGGTTCATTTGATATTTTATATGATCAATCACAAAAAGATGTAAAAACCATCATTGAAGAAGCCGCAAAAAGTAATAACGCAGCAGGTACAGACGAACAAAAAATAGGCGATTACTATGCTTCTTTTATGGACAGAAAAACGAGAGATGCTAAAGGAATTACTCCAATTCAACCCGAATTAAAAGCGATTGATGCCATAGTAACCTATGACGATTTAGCAAAATATTTTGGTCAAGCTAACCGAAGTGGCGTCAACATTCCGTTTAACGTTTCGGTTAATACTGATTTTAAAGACCCAACAAAATATGTTTTAATCACCTGGCAAAATGGTTTGGGAATGCCCGAAAGAGAATATTACATCGCTACTGATGCTAAAATGGTTGCCATTCGTGAAAAATATGTTGCACATATTGAGAAAATGTTCCAATTAGCTGGAATGCCAAACGCGACTGAAAGCGCTGCCAAAATAATGGCGTTAGAAACCACCTTGGCAACACATCACATGAAAAAAGAAGACACGCGCGACATTGTAAAATTATACAATTCCTATGCAGTCAAAGAGCTAAAAACATTGATGCCCGATTTTAATTGGACCGCCATGCTTACAACTGCTGGAGTTCAAAAAGAAAAAAATATCGTGGTTACTCAGGTGGAATACACCAAAAAATTGAATGATATTATCAAAAATACACCTATTGCTACCTGGAAAACCTATTTAAAATGGGGTGTTTTAAACAACGCCAGTTCTGCACTAACTACTGCTTTAGACCAACAAAACTTTGCGTTTTATGGCAAAACACTCAATGGAACTGAAAAACAAGAAGAAGACTGGAAAAGAGCTGTTAATGCGGTAAACGGCGGATTGGGTGAAGTGGTAGGCAAAGTATATGTTAAAAAACATTTCTCTCCCGAAGCCAAAGAGCGCATGACCGTAATGGTAAAAAATCTATTGAACGCTTATGCCGAAAGTATTAAAAAACTAGATTGGATGAGTGAAGCTACGAAAAAAGAAGCGTTGAAAAAAGTAGATAAGTTCCTAATCAAAATTGGCTATCCCGATAAATGGATCGATTACTCCACCATGAAAGTCGCCAAAAATGACTATTATGGCAATACACAAAGAGCCACCGCTTTTGAATACCAACGCAACTTAGACAAACTAGGCAAACCAGTTGACCGCACCGAATGGGGAATGACACCACAAACGGTTAATGCTTATTACAATCCGTCGTTTAACGAGATTGTTTTTCCGGCAGCGATATTACAACCGCCATTTTTTGATTTAAATGCTGACGATGCCGTGAATTATGGTGGCATTGGCGCTGTCATTGGACACGAAATTGGACACGGTTTTGATGATCAAGGTAGTGCTTTTGATGGCGATGGCGTAATGAAAAATTGGTGGACACCAAAAGATTTAGCCGCTTTCAAAGCCAAAACCAATGCCTTGATAGAACAGTATAATGGTTTCAAAGCGTTCCCCGATTTAAATTTGAACGGTGCTTTTACTCTAGGAGAAAACATTGGCGATTTAGGCGGATTAAGTATTGCGATTAAGGCCTACAAAGCGAGTTTAAACGGCAAAGAAGCGCCTGTTTTAGATGGCTTTACAGGAATGCAACGTGTTTTTATGGGTTGGGCACAAGGTTGGTGTGACAAACAACGAGAAGAAGCACTTCGCAATCAAATTGCTAGTGACCCACACTCGCCAGCCAAATTCAGAATAAACGGTGTGGTACGCAACATTCCCGAGTTTTATGAAGCATTCAAAATTAGCCCTTCTGACTCGCTTTATCTGGCTCCAGAGAAACGCGTAAAAATTTGGTAACATACATTATCCTGAGCTAATCACTCAGGATTTTTTTTGTATATGAATTTGGAAAAGGTAACTTTACATCAATTTTAAATGGGTTACTATGAAAAATTGTTTCCTGCTGTTCCTATCACTACTCCTTTTTTCTTGCGAAAAAGACTCTACCAATGCGGTTACATCAGATCCCTTTATTCGTGGTGCCGATATGTCTTATCTTCCCTTAATAGAAAGTGAAGGAACCCTTTATAAAAAAAACGGAGTAGCAGAAAATGCGCTCACTACGCTTAAAAATGCGGGATGCAATACCGTTCGTGTTCGGCTTTGGCACAACCCTGTCAACGGACATTCTGGTTTTAATGAAGTAAAAGCATTTGCTACTAGAATAAAACAAAACGGAATGAAAGTGTGGCTCACCGTGCATTATTCTGATACTTGGGCTGATCCAGGAAATCAGCAAAAACCGCTTGGATGGCAAAGTTTACCTTTCGCCCAATTAAAAAATGCCGTTACTAGCTACACGCAACAAATAATCACTGAAATAAATCCCGACATCATTCAAATAGGAAATGAAATAAACGACGGATTTCTTTGGCCCGAAGGCAAGATAACGAGTAACCAAACCCAGTTTTTAGAACTCCTTCAAACCGCCGTGAGCGCAGTTCGCAGTCAATCAACTGCTACCAAAATCATGCTACACTATGCTGGAACACAAGGTAGCGATTGGTTCTTTAACCTCACTTCCACCATCGATTATGATTACATTGGGTTATCATATTATCCCATTTGGCATGGCAAAAATCTAACCGTGCTGCAAAACACTATGAATACGCTTAGCACAACCCATAACAAAAAAATAATCCTTGCTGAAACTTCTTATCCTTTTACGCTTGGATTTAATGACTTTACCAATAATGTTTTAGGGTTAGACAATCAATTACATCCTGGTTATCCTGCTACTACTACGGGACAAAAAAACTACCTCATCGCTATAAAAAACTTGGTTAAACAATCGCAAAACGGGATAGGTTTTTGTTATTGGGGTTCAGAATGGGTTGCTTTTCGTGGCACACAATCCACTAACGGTTCCTCGTGGGAAAATCAAGCACTTTGGGATTTTAACTTCAATGCGTTGCCCGCTTTAGAAGCCTTTAGCGCAGAATAAATTGACAATAAATTGGATTTGTTGTGCCTGTGTGGTTGTACTATCCTTCTTTCAGACCATATTGGTGTGTTTCACTCCTATTTTTTTTAAAAAAACACCTTTCTTACCTAAGCTATTGTGGCGCCATAGTCTATATTGGCGCGCCTTTTAATTTTGCTTTTATTTCCGCTATTAAAACCACTTTCAGTCGTTTTATTTCGTAACTTTAATAGAGAATTTAACCCAAAACAATGTCAGTTATGAAAGCTACAAAAAGATTAGGAATATGGATGGACCATGCTGTTGCCCGATTGATGGAATACAATATCGAAAATTTTAATATACAAACTATTACTCCCGATTCCAACCAATTAGACCACCAAGAGAAAGCACAACATAGTGAAAGTTTGCTCCACAACAAAGAAAGTCAAGTAGTAAGAGCGTACTATAACTCGTTGATAGCGGTGATAAAAGACTATGACGAAGTAGTGCTTTTTGGTCCTACTACTGCAAAAACCGAGTTGTTTAACTTGATACGAGAAGAACACAAGTATGACAAAATTAAAATCGAAACCAAAACAGCGGGTAAAATGAGCTTTGAAGAGCAACACGTTTTCATTCTCGACTATTTTAAAAAAGCACTTACTTATGATAACCCTTTTGGGAAATAGTTACAAGACCCGTGTTTTTATTGCCTCAAGAAGTTCCCCACTTTTTGAGGCATTTTTTAATTAGGCTACCACAACGCTGCATTTCCTTAACCTCATATTGCTACTGACCAACCGATAAGCCTCTATTCTTACTATTACTTTTATTGCTTTATCCCTATCACTTTTTACAAAGTCGTACATCTTTTATACAAAAGCCCTACATCTTTTTAGTAAAAGCCGTACATCTTTTTGGTAAGAGTAGTACATCTTTTATAAAAAGCATAAGGTTGAACACAAAAAATGTTTATTACAAATCAAAAATACCCGCGCACTACTTGATTTTACCAACCGCTACACAATCAATCTTAGTGTTTTTTTTTGAACAGGGAAATAAAAATTCCTCTTTTGTCATTCTGGCGAAGGAGGAATCGCATTAACTACTTTAAAAGATCTTATAAAGAATTAGATTTCTTCTATTCCTATAGATTTAAAAAAATCTATAGTGCCATCGTACATAAAGGATGGCCTTGTGATATCCTCATCATTACCATAAGGAATGTAAATAATCATTCCTTGTCGAGCTCTTGTTAGTAAAACTCTGTATGAATTAATTAGATAATTGGTTATTTCAGGGCTGTTAATATATTGCCACTTTGTGCCCTTAAATTTTCTATAATTCCATTTATTATCATAATGAAATAAATCACCATCCCACGCAACACAAGTCCAGTCTAATTCTAAACCTTGAATATCAAACTCAGTAGCAACTTCTTCTAAAAAATAGGAAGAACGAATATCATCTTTGTCATTGAGAAACCATATTGGTGCATCTATTTTAGCTTTTACATTTAATCCAAAAGGCCTCAATCTAATGCCTCCAGACGAAGCCAAAATACCTGCTCTTTTGGTTCCTTATGATTTGTTATTTAGCCATTTTCTACGATGGTGTATTATTTCTTTACATACCAAAAGAGCGCATCAATAATACAACAAGTAACTAAATTAAGTTCATCTATTTGTTTGACTAATTATGCTACTGTTAGCCATTCTACTTTAGTGTTCTCGCAACGTTCAAATGAGGTATTCATGCACTTGGATTTGTTGCAAATATTAGATCATTATTTTGATTATGCAAGTGTAATTTGATCTAAATCAAATGATTACACACAATGAGTGTGGTTTGGTTGATTTAAAACAGTTTTACAATATTCCAAAATGGAATAGCAAATTAATATTGCGAATATTGCTTATTGGAATAATTTATTATTTCTACTACTATGACAGAAAAAAAAATTAATCAAACCATTTCACATCAATTAGTTAAAGCTCGAGAAGAATTGGGCTTTACACAAATGAAGGTACAACAAGATAAAATTATTAAACAAAGTACTTTATCCAAAATTGAAAATGGAGTGAAAAACATTAGTGCTGCTAAACTTTTTGTTTTAGCTGAATATTACAAAAAACCTATAGAATACTTTTTTGAGAAATGAAAGAGAGAAAATTAACTTTTATTGATCTTTTTGCTGGGTGTGGTGGATTGAGTGAAGGATTTTTACAATCTGGATATTTTGAAGGTTTGGCTCATGTGGAATGGGAATTACCGATGGTTGAAACATTAAGGAATAGATTGATTTCTAAATGGAAACACACTGACGATGAAGCAAAAATGAGGACAGTATATTTTGATATACAAAAAACAGAGGAACTTATAAATGGTAATTGGACTGTAGAAACAAAAAAAAAATTTGCACTTAAAAATCATGAATTAATTGTAAATAAAGGACTTAAAGGTTTATTAAATAATGAAAAAGTTGATATTATAATTGGTGGACCACCGTGTCAAGCATATTCTATACACGGAAGAGCAACAGATAAAAATTCTATGCGGTATGATTATAGAAATTTTTTATTCGAAAGTTTTGCAAAAATTGTAAATGAATTTAAACCAAAGGTTTTTGTTTTTGAAAATGTCCCAGGCATACTAACAGCTAATCCGGGAGGAATTCCAATAAAAGAGAGAATTTATGATGAATTTCATAAAATTGGTTATAAAATACTAACACCAAGCGAATTAAATAAAGGATTGTTTGATTGTTCTGAATTTCAAGTTCCACAGAATAGAAAAAGAGTTTTAATCATTGGGATTAAAGAAAACTCTAAGTTTGATTTGAATGATTTTTATAAAAAAATTTTTGAAAAAGCTAATAAAGTAAACAAAAAAACGGTTAAAGATGCAATTGGTCATTTACCAAAAATTATGCCTTTGCCAACTCCGTTAAAAATTGAAGGCAAAAATGTTTCGCATTTTTCAAAAAAAAACAATTATGATTTCCATGTAGCTAGATACCATAACGTTAGAGATGTAAAAATTTTTAAAAGATGGGTGGAAGAAAAAATGAACTACATATCTCATCATGAAAAGGTAAAATTTTATGAAGAGATGACTTCAAAAAAAACTTTGTATAGTAAGTATAGAAGTCTAGAATGGGAAAAACAATCATATACTATAGTTGCACATTTACAAAAAGATGGATTAATGTTTATACATCCTGACTCTAATCAGGCAAGAAGTATAACAGTAAAAGAAGCGTCTTTACTGATGACTTTTCCTGACGATTTTAAGTTTTGCGGTTCAAACGCAATCTGCTATAAAATGATAGGTAATGCAGTTCCTGTATTATTTGCTAAATACATTAGTGAATCAATTTTTGAAGTAATAAATAACAAACAAAAGATAACAAATAACAAATGAATATATTAATTGCATGTGAAGAAAGTCAATCTGTGTGTAAAGCATTCAGAAATCTAGGTTTTGAGGCTTTTAGTTGCGATATTCTACCTTCAAGTGGCGGTCATCCTGAATGGCATTACATGACTGATGTTTTTGAAATTATAAATAATAACGGAGGATTATTGGAAAGTGGAGATATTCATTATGTTGATGGAAATTGGGATTTAATGATTGCACACCCACCATGTACATATCTGTCAGTAAGCGGAGCACGTTGGTTTTATCATCCAGAAGACAAGCATTTACCTGTTGATTTAAGAAGACCTCATCCAAGATTTCCTAACAGAGCTCAAGAAAGAGAAGATGCTTTAAATTTTTTCATTAAACTTTTTGAGTCACCAATCGAAAAAATTGCAATAGAAAATCCTGTTGGTATAGTAAGTTCAAAATACAGAAAACCTGATCAAACAGTACAACCTTGGATGTTTGGAGATGAAGCTTCAAAATCAACTTGTCTGTGGTTAAAAAATTTACCGCAATTAGTACCAACTAATATAGTTGGTAAAGGAGAAAGAGTTGTTCTTTCAAGTGGAAGGTCTTTACCTAAATGGTATTCTGATTCTTTCCACACTTCTATTTCAACTGAATTAAGAAGAACTCTCAGAAGTAAAACTTTTGAAGGTATTGCTAATGCAATGGCTAATCAATGGTCAAATATTTAAAAACATAAATTATGATATATATTAGAAATTTATTTCTCCAAGATTTAAGAGATGGTAAACAAATTGCATTTCCAACAGAACCATCTAACATATTTTTCAAATTTAGTTTTAGCAATAAAGATGCTGATAGAAAAATTGGTTTCAAATTCAAAGAAAAAGAGAAAAATTCACCTTTTTATTCTCATAATGGTAAAATAATTAATACAAGGCTTTATTCAGCAGGAAGTGAATCTAGAATTGATGGTGAACTTAAGCAATTCTTAAGAGATATATTAAATGCAAAAGTTGATGATATAATTTTATTCAGAACAATAAGTTCTGATTTTTATGAGTTCGAATATATAACAAATGGGACAACACTATACAACAATTATAAAGCTATTCTAAATGGTAAAAACCATGAAGTCATTATTGAGCATGATAAAAATGAAATTAAATTAAATTCTAATAGCAGCAAATATCCTTTAAATCAAATCTTTTTTGGTCCACCTGGAACAGGAAAAACCTTCAATACATTTTCCTTTGCACTTTCCATAGTTAAAGATTATAATTTCAAAGAGTTAATTGAAAAACAAAAAAATGATATTAACTTAAAATCATCCTTAATAAATGAATATGAAGAATGTGTTAAAAATGGTCAAATCCAATTTATTACCTTTCATCAATCCTACTCTTATGAAGAATTCATTGAAGGCATTAGACCAGATTTAAGTTCTGATACTGAGTTAAGTTATAAATTGGAAGATGGACTTTTTAAACAACTTTCATTAAAAGCAAAAGAAAATCCTGATGCAAATTATGTTTTGATAATTGATGAAATTAATAGAGGAAATATTTCTAAAATATTTGGAGAATTAATCACTTTAATTGAACCATCAAAAAGATTGTTTAACACACCTATCGAACATCCTCAAGAAGTAACATTACCATATAGTAAATCACTTTTTGGGGTTCCAAATAATTTGTACATTATTGGAACTATGAATACTGCTGATAGATCTATTACGAATATAGACACTGCATTGAGAAGAAGATTTGTTTTTGAAGAATTTCCTCCTTTACACAATCATGAAATGATTAAAACCGTAGAGAAAAATGGTAATACTATTAATTTACAAGATGTTCTTAGAATTTTAAATGAACGAATAGAATATCTTTTAGATAGAGATCATTTAATTGGTCATTCTTACTTTATTGGTGTTAATGATTGGGATAATTTATGTAGTAAGTTCAGAAATAATATAATTCCATTACTACAGGAGTATTTTTATAATGATTGGGAAAAAATTGCTTTAGTTCTTGGAGATAACGATTCTTGGCAAAAGAATGAAGATGAAAAATTTATCTTAAAGAAAAAATATTCATCTGAAACTTTGTTTGGTAAAAACAATAATATCGAAGAGGAGTTTGATGAAAATCAATATTATATCAATCAAAAATTAGTTGATAAAAAATATAATGAATTATCTGAACAATTTTTTATAAAAGGATTCAAAGCATAATTGAAAGAAACACTATACATAAAAGAGTATGGTACCATAACAATTGGTCAAAAAAACTTGCCATCAAATAACAATAGTTATTTAGAAGTACAAGAAGAAATTTTTGATTCCTTAACAAACTTTATTGAAGAAAATCAATCACAAGAAGATTTTGATAAAGCATTTTCAATTTTTAGAAAAAGAGGACAACGTTTCATAAAAGTTAAAAACTATGTTGGTGTCATTGAAACCAAAGAAAAAGTTTCAATTGAAATTTTGCCAAAAACTTTTATTGGTAAAAATGGTGAAGAAGCAAATGTAAACGATTCAAGAAATTTACTTCTTACAATGCTTAAAACATTAAAGAATTCTCCTTTTATAAATCTTAATGTTGCTCATTTAAAAGAACAAAAAAACTTTCCAATACTAGAAGTTTTCATTGCTTCTTATTTAGAGGAGTTAATAAAATTAACTTCTAAAGAGTTAAGAGGTGATTACATTAAAGTTGAAGATAATTGTAAGTTTCTGAAAGGAAAATTGCTGCTAAAAGAACATGTCAAATTAAATTCGTTTAATAAGTCCAATTTTTATTGTCAATTTGATGAATTCAATACTAACATTCCGCCAAATAAATTAATAAAGTCTACACTATTAAAGTTGAATAAAATTACAACTTCTAATAATAATAAAAAGAAAATACTAAAATCAATTCAGCATTTTGAATCGGTTAATAAATGCAACGATATTAATGCTGATATTGCCTATTGTAGAACAAGAGAGAAAGCACTAGTCAATTATGGTAACTTAATTAATTGGAGTGAAATTTTTTTAAAGAATAAATCATTTACAAACTTTAGCGGCAACTCCATTAATCAAGCAATATTATTTCCTATGGAAAAGTTGTTTGAAAGCTATATTGCTCATTTATTAAAAAAATATTGTGATGGTTTTTCAATTAAAACTCAAGACAGTAGGTTCTTTTTGGTTGGTCAAAAAATAAATGATGATGATTTAGAATATACTTTAAATAAATTTTTGCTTAAACCTGATTTAGTAATTAATGAACATAAATTGATAATTGATACTAAGTGGAAAATTTTAAATTCTGAGAGTAGAAAATATGATATCAAAGAAGCTGATATCTATCAGATGCACGCTTATGGCACAACATATAATACTGTTTTAGGAAAACCACGATTAGCTCTTGTATATCCTCAAAACCCATTTTTTCAAGAAAAGTTATTACAGTTCCGTTACAATGGTGACATTTATCTAGATGTTTTACCATTTGATTTCAGTGAAAAGCCAGAAAATGAGATTAGAAAAATTATTAATGAATTTTTTTTAATAAAATCAAATACTTACACTGAAATAACGGATGATTATATACCGGGACTTGCAGCCGAATAAATCTTTTTCTATGCTATTTTTTTTTCAAATAATGTTTCTAAAAATTTAAATGATAAGGCAAAGATTATCTTTGTTTTTATTACCCGCAAACCGCTATTATAAATCCAGAACAAACTTGCCGTAAATACTGAAAATATCAAAATAACAGAACCTGTTAAATATCTCCCAAAAAAAGAATTTCTAGAATACCATCTAGACTCTATTTTCTTAAAGTAATAGCTGTTTTTTATAAGCTAGGTAAATTACTTGTCCTTACATTACCATTATATTATGTAAACGCAAACCATAGTATAGTTTTGCCTAAAATAACCCTCAACTATAAATATGTCATTAATATGCTTAGTATGTAACTACATTATAGTAACTATATAGTAACTAATATGTTCTACCACTATAAACCAAGCATATGAAATCCCTTTTAAAAAGCGTCCTATTTCATTTTTTTTCCTAAGTTTGATTACCAAAACAATGCTCTCGTCATGAAACTACGAATTCCCTTTTTTTGTACACTAGCTTTTACTTTTTTTATAGTCCCAGTTTTTAGCCAGATAACAATTACCAACGTAGCTGAAATTGCAAAAATCAAACAAGGCACTACGTTTTTTGCCATGAGTGATCCCAATTCGCCAAAAGCAAAAGTGTATGTGGAGCTGATAAAAAAAGCGTGGAATTTCTCTAAAGTAGATTGTATAAAATATACCGATGTGGAGAAAAACATCGCACCCAATAACAGTTTTGTGACTATTACTGCCAATATGACCAATTCTACTAATGCAGCAGCACCAACAGAAACCCATGTTTATCTCGAACTTTGGACCACCAATGGCAAGTTTAAATACGACCCAAAAAAGAGAAAACACTTTAATCAAGCCGATAAAATTACTATCGCCACACTAGAACTTTTCCCCGATTTTACCACACAAAACAATCCGAGTACGTTGTATAAAATGGACTATGATGCCGTAGGAAATCTAAAAAACTGGGGGAAAGGCGTTGTTTATAATTATGTACAAGAATTGAATCGGTTGCTACTCAAAGCCGAAGAACGTTCTTTCAAAACGCCTATTGTTACTAAAGAAGAGTTGAGAAAAGTAGCTTCGCAAACGCTTTTTATTCCGGAGTATGTTTTAGTGAAATACAATAAAAACAACAAGGACGAATCAAGCAAGCAAGAGGAAAAAGAGCTGCTGAAAGATATCCCGTTTTCGTGTCAAATAATCCCCGATGCAGCATTAAACGATAAAATAGTGACTACTGAAACGCCGTTTTACTATTTGTTGTTTGTTAAAACTATTGAAGATAAAATGATCACCATCACTAACGCAGCCACAGGCGAAATTGTGTATATGGCGTATGACTCAATTGTGAGTAATTTTAAAACGGCTGACCTGAAAGATATTCAAAAAGCAATTGTAAAGAACAAGTAAGGCTTTTGATTAAAAAAAAGTAGCTCAAACCAACTACTGTTCTACCAAAACCGAAGCCAAGCTGGCATCTCTGTCATACACATCTTTATAAAAATGGATGGTGCCATCGTCGTCAACCCATGAGGTGAAATAGCCAATATAAACGGGGATTTTTTGTTTTAAAGTACACCACTTTTCTTTTCCACCGTTCATGGCTGCTTCTATTTTTTGGGGTGTCCAATTGGGATTATTTTCAAGAATTAAATTGGCCAACTCTTTGGGTTTTTCTACCCGAATACAGCCGTGGCTAAACGCTCTTTTTTCTTCGTTGAACAAACTCTTAGATGGTGTGTCGTGCAGATAAATACTGTTGTTATTAGGAAAAAGAAATTTAACCAGTCCTAGTGAATTTTTCGGTCCAGGCTTCTGTCTAATGTTTCCGTTGTGCCATTCCATATTGTGATTGGCTAAATAATTCTTGTTTTTTTGTATCGCCGGAAGTAGCTCTTTGTTCTTAATACTCGTAGGCACGTTCCAATAAGGACTGAAAACAATATAACTCATCATACCACTAAAAATCACCGTTTTATTCATGGCTGTTCCTACCACAACATTAGAAACCAAAGCGGCTTTTCCTTCTTTGAAATAGGTCAATCGATACGATGGAATGTTTACAACGATCAGCTCTTTTGCCTTTGAAATATCGGTGGCAATCCATCGGCATCGTTCCATGTTTACCATAATAGTTTTTATTCGGTCACTCACTGGCACATTCATTTCTGCAATGTGCTTGGGCAAAATTACAGTGTCTTCGGTAAAACCATTTCGCTTTTTATATCTTACAACGGCTTGTTGCAATGGCTCATCATAACGTGCGCTTTTGTTATCAGAGTCGATATCGGAAGTCAAAAACAAACGTTTTCTTATTTGCGCTACCGTTGCCGTACTATCACCCGCTTTTATTGCTGTGAAACCTTCAGGAATGACAATGGTTTCCCAACCGCCATTTTTTTCGATAGTTCTGTATTTTTGTAAAACCGTTCTGAGTTTGTAATATTGAGGTATCAGCTGTTCTTTTTCCTCCATTAATTTTGGATTAATCAATAGCGAGTCGAGATAATCTGCATAAGACTGCTTTTTTCTAGGCAAGAACCAGCCTAACTCCTCTATTTTTTCGTTGTCAATGCCTTGCAGCACTTTGTTTGTATAATAGAAATAGTAATTGGTTAGGAACAATTCGGTTTCGATGTTGGGCTTGGCTATTTCCTTTTGAAACAAGGCATCTATAACGCCTTTGTAGGGCACTTTGGCTTGAATGCCTTCTTCAAACAAATTATTTATTTTGTTGTAAATCACATCGGCCGTTTCTTTTCTTCCTTTTTTATTAAACCAGATATAGGTGAACTGATTTTTTTGGTAAAACGCTAAGGTTTGTTTTTTGTACAAAATCAATTTGGGATATTTTGCATAAAATGTGGTTACCTGCAAACTATCAAAAGACAAGGTTAAATCTTGTGTGTCGAATTTACTTTTGCGCAAAATAGTGGTTTCATCAGCACTTTTCTTAGCACAATACCAACTCGTAAGTGAAAACCCAATTAGTACTACCACGAGCAAAACACCCATTAATTGCTTGTTGTTCATAGTTAGATTATTTTTTATAAAAATACAAAAACTACACCGTTATCAATAGTGCAATTCCTATCTTTACTTTTGTTATCATTCTCTTTTTTTAATGGCTAAGTAAACCACGAATATAGCGCAAATCAAAATACCGTTTCTTATGAAAAAAGTACTTCTTTTTATACTATTCACATCTTGTGTCTCTGTCCACAACGCTCAAGAAAAAGTCCAACAGCAAATTAATAATACCTTGGATGCATGGCACAAAGCGGCTGCCGAAGCTAATTTCAACAATTATTTTGACGCGCTAACCGAGGACGCGATTTTCATTGGCACTGATGCTACTGAACATTGGAACAAAACAGCCTTTCAAGCTTATGCAAAACCTTATTTTGACAAAGGCAAAGCATGGAGTTTTACGGCTTTGGAAAGACATATTTATTTCAGCAAGGATAAAAAATTGGCTTGGTTTGACGAACTGTTAGACACACAAATGAAAATCTGTCGCGGTTCGGGCGTAGTAGTTCTCACCGATGGAAAGTGGAAAATAAAACACTACGTCCTTTCCATGACCATTCCTAATGATAATGTGGATGAGGTTGTAAAAATAAAAGCAACTATAGAAGATGCTTTGATTGGTGGTTTGAAGAAGTAAACAGTTTTCAGTCGCAGTTTTCACTAGTTTCATTAACTGAAAACTGAGACTGAGACTGAGACTGAAAACTGCCAACTACTTTTTAAGGTTTTCTAACATTTCTACCGTCATAGAAGCCAAGTCAAAGTGGTGTTTCCAGTTCCAATCGTTTTGTGCGGCAGTGTCATCAATAGAGGCTGGCCAACTGTCGGCAATTTTCTGACGGAAATCGGGTTTGTACGAAATTGTGAAGTTTGGAATGTGCTTTTTTATTTCGGCGGCTATTTCTTTTGGAGTAAAACTAACGCCTGCTAAATTGTAGGAAGAACGAATTTTTATATCTTCGTCTTTGGCTTGCATAATTTCGACTGTGGCACGAATGGCATCGTCCATATACATCATGGGCAAGGCCGTTTCTTCGGAAAGAAAACATTCATAGTTTCCTTCTTTCAACGCTTTGTGATAAATATCTACTGCATAATCAGTTGTTCCTCCGCCAGGTTCAGTTGACCAAGATATTAATCCCGGATACCGAATACTTCGCACATCAACACCATAAATATGATGGTAATATTCACACCATCGTTCGCCCGTTTGTTTACTAATTCCATAAACGGTTGTGGGTTCCATGATGGTATATTGTGGCGTATTGTCTCGTGGTGTTGTAGGTCCGAAAACGGCTATACTCGAAGGCCAAAATATCTTTTTAATTTTTTTGGCTTTCGCCAAATTCAAAACATGAAACAGCGAATTCATATTTAAATCCCAAGCAAATGCTGGGTTCTTTTCTGCCGTTGCCGAGAGTAAAGCCGCCATCAAATAGACATCTGTAATTTGATATTGTTCTACCAAATGTTCAATTTGATTGTAATCTAAAGCATTAACTACTTCAAAAATACCTTCGTTAACGATATCGATATTCAATTTTCGAATGTCTGATGCTATTACATGATCAACTCCATAAATACTGCGAAGCTTTTTAGTAAGCTCAGTACCTATTTGCCCGCAAGCACCAATGATTAGGATTTTTGTGTCCATTTAATGTGTTTTAGATAAACAAAGATAAGGTTTTCGTATAATGGAATGATTACTGACGGCTAAAGTTTATAACTAATAGCAAACAAAACTACTCGTGGCATCACAAAAGTTTGTCGCTGACTAATCACAAAATCGGAAAATGAAAAGTCGTTCTTGGCTTGTAGATTAAACATATTATTGACACTCAATTCAAAACCAAATGGACTATTTTTCTTTTGATAGCGCAACGACGTGTTTGCCATTTCAAAAAAGTTAGTCTGATTGTTGTTATTGGTATTTCGTAGATTTTGATATTCCATTTTATAAATCCAATAGTTTAAAAAAGTAAATTCTAAATTAGTATCAATGGCATCTGATTGAAAATTGGAATTAGTTAATCCCGAAAATTGATTGAACCCTTTGGTGTAACCAATACTGAAATCGGGCCATTTTTTATGGGCTGTTTTTATAGAAATGCCTACTTCTTGGTTATTTCTATTATTTGTAGTTGTTACATCATTAAGTGTTTGGATGTAATTAAACCAGCCAATGTTTGTACTCAATTTTAAATTAAATCGATAAATCTTTTTGCTGATAAAACCATTCAAGCGCCAGTTAGTTTCTGGATTATCTAACAATACAGGTGTATTAAACTGGTTTATTCCGTCAAGAATAATTACGTTTCTGGTGGTTTTTACTTTTTTGTTAAAACTTGCCATGGCGTTTACCATAAGTCCTCGATACATATTCATTTTAGAATAGCGCAAATTCCCAGCATGATATCGTTCGTTTGATAACAGGGCATTGCCTCGAAAAACCGTGTTATAGCTTTGTAGCATAAACCGGTTGGCGAGTTGTGAAACTTCGGGAAAATCATTGACTAAACGGTAATTGAAATTCAACGTTTCTGATTTATTAAACTCATAATCGCTATTCCACTGGGGTTGTAAAAGTGTTTTAGAAATTATAAAATTTGAATTTTCTTGGGTAGTTTTTAAATCATATTGATGTAAATATAGTCCTGGTTTATTCGTCCATTTGCCTATTTTGAACTTATATTCTAACCCAATATAGGCATCATTTAATTGATAATTAGTAGTGTTTCCAAAACCAGCCGATGCAAAGTTATTGACCGAGCCATCAGTCAACAATTGTTTTTCGGAAGTTTGATAATTAGAATACCCATAATTATTTCCAATAACGGTATACAAATGGTTGAAGTTATTAATAATCCAATAATGTTTAAGCAAGGCATCGACACTGTTGTTTTTTATTTTTTGGACTTGTTCAATGGTATACGCTGTATCGGTTTGTAACGGAATTAAACCCTCTAGGAAAGGTTGATCGGTAAACCAAGTATTTTGTGGACGGTTGTTTTCATAAGCATGATTGACAACAAAAGTAGTAGTATGATTGGCGTTTTTATATTGTTTGTGCCACTCAACATATTGTTTTACAGAAACGTAATCGGCATTGCTGATGGTTTCAAAGGTATTGCTATTTAGATTAGTAATAGAGTTTAACGTGCTTACAATATCGTTGGTACTCGATTGTAATTGTCCGTTGTAATACCATTTTTCTTTTTTGTTAGGCGAATAATCAAACTTGATGTTTCCAATGCCTAAAACCGAACGATTATCATTGTTTTGTAACTGATTTTCAAAACTAATGGCATTGTTTTGTAAATATTCGTTGGTGTTTTCATTTCTGGATGCCATAAACACTTTTGAAAAAATACCATAACCCGAAACGTTCCATTTATCGGAAGTATCAAGACTAAAATTGAGTGCGCCAAACTGCGACTTGTTTGCAACTACATCTCTATTATCGTTAGCAAATGCATATAAATTACTCAATGATTTTCTACCCGACAGAAAACTACTTACGCCACCATCAAAGCGCATCAAGTCTTCAAAAGTAAATGTGCTTCGTCCTATATTATTAGCATCACCAATAAAACTGACATTAGTTTTGGGCGAATAATAAAACAATCCTGCGTGAGCCAAACTGTATTTATCGTTACCAATACCTGCTTCAATATCGCCAAAAAGAAATTTCTTTTTATCTTCTTTTAGTTTTACATTCATGGCGAGGTCTTCGCTATCGGAGACTTGCTTCATAAAACCTACTTCGTTAAAATGGTCAATCACTTCTATTTTATCGAGTGCATCAGCAGGAATGTTTTCGACGGCGAGTTTACTTCCGCCACCAAAAAACGATTTGCCTTCCACAAGCATTTTAGTTACTTTTTTGCCCTGAACAGTAACATTTCCTTTTTTATCCACTTCTACACCGGGCAATTTTTCTAGTACTTCTTTCATCTTCCTTTCGTTGCCGTTAGCAAATGATTTTACGTCAAAAGTTACTGTGTCTTTCTTGACCACAATGGGTTTGTACTCGTGTTTAATAACAATTTCTTTAAGTTGTTGTCCGCTTGATTTAAGTTTAAAATTATGAGTAGTAAGGGTCGAATTGGGCTCAACGACTAAAAGTTGTTCTATATAACCTATGTAAGAAGCCGTTACTTCATATTTTACGTTTTGGTCTAACTCTAACTTGTATCTTCCTTTATTATCTGCAATAGCAAACTTGAGTTGGGCGTTTTCGCTTTTTGGCAACGCAATGATATTGGCACTTTCTAGAGGATTGTTTATAGAATCAGAAACCACACCAGTAATAGTGTGGGTTTGGGAGAAGGAAATAGAACAAAAAAGGAAAAAAAGAATTCTAGTCATTTAATTTCCTGATAACGCTTTTTTCTCATACTCTTCTTGAGTTATTGTTTTTCCTTTTGGAAAATCTATTTTTATATGTTCATTTATTAATGATATTTTTACTGCTTGATAAGTCGTGTAGTCCTTATTTAATTCTAAAATTAAGCCTGGTAATCCATGAAATTCTATCGGACCAAAAGGGAAAGGTAAACTTGGTGCAAACCAAGCAGTAATTATTTTTGTTTTTTTTGTATTGTTTCTAGCAACATATTCGTACTCATAGATTGCTTTATAGCACAAGTAATTATCAATTTTTTTTGTTTCCGTTAAAATTTTCCATCCTGAGTTTATTGAACTTGATTTTAATAAAATATTTTCTGCGGTTTTAGTTAAAAGCTCTTTTCTGTTAACATCTAGAAAATAAGCGTCAGTTGTAGTGTAAGCAATTTTAGCAAGATTTATCGTGTTTTCATCATATTGTTCAATATCCAATAGTAAAATTTGATTAAAACTAGATGCATTATTATTAAATTTTAATTCAAATTTTTGGGATTTTGCAATTTCAATAATATTTGAAAGCATTTCACTTCTTGGTTTATTGTCCAATAATGGCACATCAACTGCCGCAATTGCATATTCGATAATTCCTGATTTATTTTGAGCTAAACAAATCGAACAATAAGTAAAGATAAAAATAATAATTAATATTTTTTTCATACGAGAAATTTTAAAAATTTGGGTAGAAAATATTTCTACCCAAAATCAAGCACTTAATTTGCTGTCAACTGTTTTGTGCTTTTGTAACATGCATTTAGTTGTCCTTGATAAAAAGCATTTGATTGCGATGTTGTCCATTGGTTATTTGGATCTGCAGCATCTAGTGCTGCAACTGCAACTGCAATACAATCTACTGCTTTTTCCTCCTCAACCTCAATAGTATTCCCCATCGAAACACTACTAAACGCTACTAGTGCCACGGCACTAAATAATAATTCTACCTACAATTCAAACTTACAATTAATTTCTTGGTTAACCCCTAGTTATAATTGTAAAAGATATTTGTTTGTAAAAACAGCAACCACGTCGATGATAGTGTGAGTTTGGGAGGAAACATCTATGGAAATAAAGAGCAATGAGATTTTTAGCATTTATAATTATTTCCTTTCTAGGACTCCTTTTTCCAATATTTCATCTCTTTCCTTTTCTGTTAAAACTTTTATATTTTGTAATTCCTGTAAACTAAAGCTCTCTTTTGAGTCAAAAATTATTTTTTTAATGCCGTAGACTGCATTTCTTATTTGTAATTCTAAAATTAAACCAGGTAGATTACCATATCCATTTGGACCATGATTATAAGGTAAATCTGGACAAAACCATGCCGTTACAGGATGATTAAATACTTTATTTGGGCTTATAACTTGATAAATACTTGTTGCTTTGTAACATTTATAGTTGTCAATTAACTTACTTTCATTAGTTACATTCCAATCTTCCTTTTGCTTATTTTTTACATAAATATTTTCACCCAGAATGCTACTTTGTAAATAAATAGAATCTTTTACAGAATAAACTTTACCATTATAATTCACAAACAATGGAGTAGAATGATTACTTTGTTCATTGGTTAATATGTTGTAATGAAAAAACTTAGAACTTCCGTTTTTTAATAAAAGTTTAAATGTTTCATTTTTTGCATTCACCGTAGCTTTTTCAAGCATTGATTTCAAGGTTTGGTTGTTTTCAAATAAATTTTCCTCGTGAAGTATCATAATACCATATTCAACCTCAATAGTTTTTCCTTGCGAAAAAACAAAAAAACACGAAAAAATAGATAATAAATAGATTTTTTTCAACATTTTAAAATTATTTAAAAACCCAAGTCACTTTCAATTTTAATAAAAAGTGACATGGGTTAGTTACAGTTAGTTATTAAATTTATTATCTAATGCCTTTTGGAAGGGCTGCACCCATACATTGCCAGTATGCTGTATTTGAATTGGCTGTAGATTCCTCAACTGATAAACCAGATTCTCTAGATGCTATATAAACTGTAAAACTAAGAGCATGACAATCACTATTTTTTTTAATTTGTTTTTTCTCAAATTTTTTAACTATTTGTTTTTTCTCGATTTCAACAGTATTCCCCATCGAAACACCACTAAACGCCACTAGTGCGTAGGCACTAAAAAATAATTTACGGAAAAGTAGAAAATTTACTTATTTTTTAAATATTTAGTTGCTTCATTAAGTCTAGTATTAAAAATATCATTAAACTCTTTTACAGTAACGATATGTCCTTTTTTGACCTCTTCTACCTTTACATTTTTATTTAATTCCATTTTGTCCAAAACAAAAGAGGCATTTTCGTATTCTAATTCAAAAATTAAACCGGGTAATCCTGCGCAATCCATTGGTCCAAATGGTAGGGGAATTTCTGGACAAAACCAAGCGGTCACTGGGAAGGTATATGCACGATCCTTTTTATATCGAACGCGTTGGCTTGTTGCTTTAAAACATTTGTAATTATTTATGAATTTAACTTCATCACTAATTTTCCATCCGATTGTGTCGATAAACTTTATTCTAAACTCAAAATAATCTACGAGTGGCGAAAATGAATTGTTATAGGTAAATGACTTGTCAATGTTTGAATAATACACAGGATTTATGTAACCAGTAAAGGCACTTGCCAATCGTAATGATGATTTATCTTCGGTTAATTTGTCAGTTTCTGAAAAAAGTGAACAGTTTTGATTAAACGTTAAAGTATATTCCAACTTTTCAGAATTTAAAACTGCTTGATTTCTATAAATATCATTTTTTACATCACCAAAAGAAAATAAAATTTTGTAAGTAACCGAGCCTGAATTAATTTGTGCAAACAAACAGGATATATTTGTAATTATTAAAATAATGATTAATTTTTTTGTCATAATAGTTAAGTAAATCACAAACTATTAAAAAATAGTTTGTGATATCTTGTTTAATTAATTACCATCTAAGCTTAGCGCTTTTCTACATGCATTCCATGCGCCTATCGCAATTTGTCCGGCAACTTCACTGCCATACTCTTGTACATTGGCAGCATAAGTGTTTAAAAACGATCCTAAACATGGATCATTAAAAATCCTTGCGGCAACAATTTCGGTTTCTTTATCTTTCGCAACCAATTCCTTAATCTCAATAGTATTCCCCATCGAAACACTACTAAACGCCACTAGTGCCACGGCACTAAATAATAATTTTTTCATTTTTAATAAAATTTAAATTTATAACTAATTTCTTGGTTAACCAACGTAAAATTGAAAAAAAAAAAAAACAGCTTTTCAAAATTTTATGACTATATTAACAAATATTTAACAAGAAGTGTGTTATTTCTTAAAAAGTATAAACAAAGTATTCTCTACTTCTAAATTGTATACCATAACTGCACATCAGGCTTTGTCTTATCTCTAACTTGTATCGACCTTTGTTATCTGCAATAGCAAATTTGAGTTGCGCATTTTCGCTCTTTGGCAAAGCAATAATATTAGCACTTTCTAGAGGATTGTTTAAAGAATCAGAAACCACACCAGTAATAGTGTGGGTTTGGGAGAAGGAGAAAATTGTAAAAAATATAAAAATAAGAAGCGGCTTCATTTTAATCTTTGCCATTCAAAAAATCTTCTCTTAATTCTCTTACTTTGTCTTCTGTAATAGCATTTTTATCATCAGGTTTGTTGATTTTAAAATTATCAAATTGTTTAAATCGTATTATTTTTGCGCCATAAATGACATTTTTATTAACCATCTCCAAAATCAATCCTGGTAGTCCTGAAAATCCTAGTGGTCCAAAAGAAAATGGTATTTCATTAGTAAACCAAACAAAAATACGATTAGTAAACTGCCCCTTTGGATTTGTAATTACTATATCTACATATGCTTTATAGCAAGTGAAAGAAGCAATCTGCTTTTTTTCGTTTGTAATTATCCAATTATGATATTTATATTTTTTCGATAAAACATATTTTCCCAAAATCATATCGTCATGGTCTTCTAAAATTTTTAAACTACTTTTTTCAAAATAAACTGGTGCAAAGTAGCCCGACAAGGCTAATGCTAATTTTGAATTCATGTTTAGATCTTTGTCTAAATCTTTGTGATAGAAAAATGATTCGTTGCCAGTTGCATTTAAAATAAAGTTTAAACTTGTTTTAGTTTCTGATAAAAGCGATAATGATTTATCTATTTCGGAACTTGAATTAGCACTTTTATCAATGGCATAATATGCAGTATACTCGACCTGTAAAGAGTCTTTTTGAGAATAAATATTCCAAAAAGATAATAGTAAAAATAACGATATTTTCTTCATATTTTAAAGAGCCTACTTTACGTAAAAAGTAGGCTTGATTAAATTAATTTATGGAGCGACAATTGCCCATGATAATCCTCTAGTACATAAATCATAGTTAAAACTTGCCCAGGTCCAAGCTGAGTCAGCATCATAACCTGCCGTTAAAGCTTGATTAAAGTAGTATTCAAAAGTGCTTCTACATGGATTAGCTTTTTCAACTTTAACAACACTTTCTTTTTGTTCAACCGCTGTAGTATTCCCCATCGAAACACTACTAAACGCTACTAGCGCCACGGCACTAAAAAATAATTTTTTCATTTTTTCTAATTTTTAAAATTAATACATTTTTCTTTTGGTTAACCATTGTAAAATTGAAAAAAAAAAAAAACGATTTTTCATAATTTTATGACAAAATTAACAAATATTTAACGATAATAATAGTGATTGGTTTGATCTTTGAACAAAATAATAAATGCTAATTTCAACCGCTATTTTTCTATTTTATCCACAAAATCAAACTTGAGTTGGGCGTTTTCACTTTTGGGCAAGGCAATGATATTAGCACTTTCACGAGGATTGTTTATAGAGTCAGAAACCACACCAGTAATAGTGTGGGTTTGGGAGAAGGAAAGGGTTGAGAAAAGGAGGAAAAAAAGTAGTTTAATCATTCAATTACTTTTGTTTACTCATTGACTGCAAGGTTTCCATTCTAGTTTTTACAATATCATTATATTCAGTTTGTGAAATAGTTTTTTTTGCTGTAGCAATTATAATCTTTACAATATCATTGTCATTAAGAGTTAATGATTTTAAAGTAAAAGCAATATTTTTTTCTTGCAATTCTAATATTAATCCGGGCAAACCTGAATATTTTGTTGGACCAAAAGAAAATGGAATAGTTGGGCAGAACCAAGCAATAACATTTTCATTAAATCCTTTATCACCTTTATAAACAATTTTGGTTGTTAAAGCTTTATAACATAAATAATTGTCAATTAATTTACTTTCAGATGTTATAGTCCAATTGATTTTTAAATCTTCTTTTATCAAAAATTCTTTTTGTTGAATCAGAATGCCATCGGCTTTTAATTCACTTAAAAGTATATTTTGTTCAATATTTTGGTAGGATATTTTTGGAGTTTCTGATAAAATATTTGCCATATTAGTAGCAACTATATCAAGTTTTTGATTTTCTTCTTGAAAAAAATTAGCTTCATTTTTATTAAAAACCAATTTATATTCTAAATCATTACAAATATCAATTGCTTTTTGAAGGTAACCATATTTTTTATCCACTTCTAAGGCATCTTTATCAAAAGCAATTTGAAGTTTATAGGTCGCAATACCACTTTTATTTTGTGAGTAAATAAAAGAAAATGTAAATAATAAAAGGAGAGGTAGATATGTTTTCATTTTTTTAAAAAAAATCCATTTTTGTCATTTTCAGACAAAAATGGATTGATTACTATTTACAAATAACCCATACAACCCATAAAAGCACCTAAAGCAATAGAGTTTGCTCTATCAGGTCCAAATATTGCGGTATAAGTTTCTTTTACATCCATTTGAACTTGTGCACAATATGCTATTTGTTCAAATATGCCTCTTGGAATTTTAAAATTAATTGAATTTTCAATTTTTTGATTTTCAATTTTTAAAATATTTGTTTCGATTTTACAATCAATAACCTCTTGTTTTTTTAACTCAATATCATTTGCAAATGCTACTGAACTAATTCCAAACGCTAAAACTAATGTGAATACTAAATTTTTCATTTTTTTCATTTTTATTATTAAACTAAATACCACCCATACAACCAGTCCATGCGCCTTGAGCAATTAATTGTGCTTGAGAAGTGCCAACAACAGGTGTATACGTAGCCAAAACTTCGTTGTAAACTTGTGCACATTCGTTCAAAGCTTTTATAAACGATGGCGGCCATCTATGAGATACAACTTCAATCTTTTCATTTATAGCTGTTTCCTCAACTTCAATAGTATTCCCCATCGAAACACCACTAAACGCCACTAGTGCTAATGCACTAAATAATAATTTTCTACTATCCAAATTTATAAATAATTTCTTAATCAACCTTGATAAGATATATAAAAGATAACTGTTGAAAATATAGTGAACAAATTGGTATTACTCTTAATTTATGAAACCACACCAGTAATAGTGTGGGTTTGGGAGAAGGAGAAAGAAAATGTTAGTAATGCTAACAATAATTTAAACATCAAGATTTGATTTCGTTATTTCAAAATTCAATAATTTAAAACTAATCTTTATTTCTCAATTTTTGAAAGTAAATAAAAAAGTCTTTCTCATCTATAATTTTTAAGTCGGGAGTCATTTTAAATGGAAATTCTTCAAAACTTTCTTCAATATTTGTTGCTGTATAGGTAACTAAATTTTGATTTAATTCTAAAATTAAACCATTCAAATTGCCAAAACCTTTTGGTCCAAATATTGATTTAAAATCCTTACAGTACCAAGCGGTTATTTTATAAGTCCCATTACTTTCTCCATTACCATAATCAATATAAACCATACTATCTGCTCGTTCACATTCGTAACCAAGAATTATTTTTTTTTCGCTGGATAGCTTCCAATTAGTTATAACTTTACTTTTACAAGTTAAGTTTTTAATTAAGTTTTTTTCTGCTACAATGCGATAAAGAAAGTCGTTTTTTGTTTGCCTATAATAACTCCCATTTATATCACAAATCAACAACAAATTTTCAAATTCTTCATCTGATAGATTTTCCATTTTTTTTGCAAAAAAAAACATCTCATTATTATTGTATATCAAATGAAAAGTAGTAAAATTTGCTGCAAATTCTGATGCCTTAAAAAGGTCATCTGTCGCGGTAGATGAATAGTTTGAGTATTCATTAATAGTAACTCTATAAGTAACTTTCGTGTTTTGTGAAAAAAGAAATGAAACAGAAAAAAACGTAAAAACACAAGTTACTATAATTTTTATAAGATTTTTACTTTTATTTTTTTTCAATTTTATCATTAAGCTCTTTTTGTGTTAAGAATTTACCTTGAATGGGTTTTGCAATTACAATCTCTTTTAAATTCAAACTTATTTTTTTAGCACCGATAATTGCACCTTTTTCTTGTAGTTCTAAAATTAAACCTGGTAAACCACCATATCCTTTTGGCCCGAATGGCACTGGGATTTTAGGACAATACCATGCTACTATTTGTCTTTTAAAAGTACCAACACTATTTACAATATCTATTGTCATTGTAGCTTTATAACACAAATAATTATCAATTAATTTTGTTTCTTTTGTTAATGTCCAATTAGTTTTGAGTTCATTAGTTACAATAATATTACCTAAATTGTTATTATATTGTTCATTTAAAATTATATCGGAATTTCTATTCCTATAAGTTTTTCCATTTACTCCACTAAAAACTGTAGAGAAAGTAGTATCAACCCCATCAATATTTAAGATGCTGTTTTTAAAAAAGCACATTTCATCTTTATTAAAATTTAAAGTAAATGTTATGTACTTAGCATTTTTTTTTGCTTCTGCAAAGTAAGTTGCCATAACACTATTTTCAAGTTCTTTATCTTCGGCAAAAATCAATCCATATTCTACACTTCCATTTCTGACCTGAGCACTAATGCTTATTGTGAAAATATGAATAAATAATAGAAACAAATTATGACGATATATTAATTGAAGCATTTTATTAATTTTTAGTGACTAACCAAATTAAAATTTAATTGAATTTGATTAGTCATTTATAGATATTTTCTTTATCTAATACCCTTCTTTGTTGTTTTTTCACATTGCAAAAATGCTGCTGCAGCCATTTCTTGTGACTCACATTCCGAATAGCCGTGTGTAACGGAATAATTATATACATTGTCATATATAATTGCACAAGTTCCTCTTACCTGTATATCTTCCAATGTTTTTGGCATTGCGTGACCTGACAACATGATTAAACTCGCTAAAAGAAATATTTTTTTCATGATACTTATTTTATTGATTTGTCATTCATTCCGATACATTGTTCAAAAACTGCATTTGCAATCTCATTCGCCTCAGCAGGCTACAAGCCTTGATTATAGCAATAAATAATGGTAGATGACTTTACTGCCGCACAATCAACTTTACTCTGATCAATAGTATTCCCCATCGAAACACTACTAAACGCCACTAGTGCCACGGCACTAAATAATAATTTTTTCATTTTTAATAAAATTTAAATTTATAACTAATTTCTTGGTTAACCAACGTAAAATTGAAAAAAAAAAAAAACAGCTTTTCAAAATTTTATGACTATATTAATAAATATTTAACAAGAAGTATGTTATTTCTTAAAAAGTATAAACAAAGTATTCTCTACTTCTAAATTGTATACCATAACTGCACATCAGGCTTTGTCTTATCTTTAACTTGTATCTTCCTTTATTATCTGCAATAGCAAACTTGAGTTGGGCGTTTTCACTTTTGGGCAAGGCAATGATATTAGCACTTTCACGAGGATTGTTTATAGAGTCAGAAACCACACCAGTAATCGTGTGGGTTTGGGAGAAGGAGAATAATAACTAAAATAGTAATGGCTATTTCTACTGAAAAAAATATCAAAAATCCAAACTATATCGTATTCATCCATCAACAAATTGACCACCGAAAAACTAATTCAATGTTGTTAAAATCTTCTTTAAACTCAATAAAACAGCTACTTGGCTTATTATTTAACTGGTTTTATCGCAAGATAATACGTCTATTTAGTAAAAAATAACCGTCTGTTTTCTTTGTTTTATCTTTTGTATCGCTATCTATTTGATATTTAAAGTGTAAAAAACCTTCCGATGTATATTTAGGGGGATATTTTCTTACTTCGGACGGCTACTTTTACTCTTCGGACAAGTATTTTTACTCTTCGGACGGATACTTTTACTCTTCGGACAAGTATTTTTAGTCTACTAACAGGTATTTTTACTCTTCGGACGAGTATTTTTACTTTACGGACAACTACTATTGGTTTACGGACAATTATTTTTTACCAGTAAGCCACTATTTTTATATCTCTATTGGCTATTAACATATAAAATTTAGCTATTACTATTCTACTATTGCCTACGGCTTTGCTATAGCAGTGTTTTTTTTATCAAAATTGCTGACATCTTCACTCTTTATTAGCCTTTAACATTAAATGCTCTTAGTTTTTTTTTATTATTAATTATTGATCCATAATGCTTTAAGGAAGATATAAAATGGCCACCAACTTATCTGTCAATTTAAAAAATGTGTAGTAGTGCTAATTTTTATAATCTAAAATTCCTTAAAAGAATATATAGTTTTACCTTTGCACCGTTGATGCTATAACACTATCCATGAAATTCCCTTTTTTAACTTTTATTCTACTTGCATTTTGTTTCTCTTCGTGTCAAGAAGATCCAAAAATTCGTGTTTTAGAACAAGTAAAAGAAGCCAAAAAACAGGAAATAATCTTTAACAACATCGATAAAGCTTGGAATTTTAATACACAACCTGTGAACCCAACCGCAAGTGCTTTGCTTAGTTCATGGTCTGAATGGAGAGCATTTCTTAGCGAACTGGGACAAAAGCCTAAAAGCAGTATTGGTGCTTTTCAAAAAAAAGCAAAAACACTGTCAGTAAAAGCATTACAATTAAACGATAACATTCCGATAGCCTATAATTTGCCAGAAGTCAAAAGCAGAATTGCGGCCATCACCACTAAAATCAATACCATTAATTTATATCTCCATTTGAACCAAATTCCTGTTGAAAAAATCGCGAAATTAATTCAAGAGACCAATGTTGAAGTAGTAGCAATGCAGTTTCAACTCGATGAAATAAATCGCAAAAACAATATAAAAATGGAAGATGGCGAAAACGATATGCTCAAAATGTTAGACACAACAAGGGCAATCCCATCCAATGATTTAAACATAAAACCCTATAAGTAAGCTTTGAGCCAAAACGCTTTATATAACAGTTATTTACAGGCAACAAAAGTCAAACAAATAGCTGACGCACTTGAAACACCTTTGACTAAAATTCAGGTAAAAGGCCTTTTGGGTTCGTCATTATCGTTTGTTTTTCAGGCGATTTTCAAGAAAAGTGAGAAACCTTTCTTATTCATTCTTAACGAAAAAGAAGAAGCTGCTTATATTCTCAACGATTTAGAGCAAATGATTGGCGCTAATGATGTGTTGTTTTATCCAAGTTCGTATCGTCGTCCGTATAATCCCGACGCTTCGGGAGAAGAAACCGACAATGCCAATGTTTTGTTGCGTTCCGAAGTGCTGAATAGAATTAATTCGCGCAAAAAACCAGCCGTAATTGTGACTTATCCTGAAGCGCTTTTTGAAAAAGTAGTGACCCGAAAAGAACTCGACAAAAACACGCTAAAAATTGCGGTTGGCGAAAATGTTTCCATCGATTTTATCAACGAAGTTTTATTTGAATACGAATTCAAACGCGTAGATTTCATCACCGAACCAGGAGAATTTTCTGTTCGAGGCGGTATTTTGGATGTGTTTTCGTTTTCCAATGACAATCCCTATCGCATAGAGTTTTTTGGCAATGAAGTAGACAGCATTCGAACGTTTGACGTAGCCACACAACTTTCGCTAGAAAAACAAACTAAGATTACGATTATCCCCAATCTTGAAAATAAATTTATCAAAGAAAACCGCGAAAGTTTCTTAGAATACATCAGCGATAAAACCGTTTTGTGTATCGAAAACACAGAATTTTTGACTTCGCAATTGGATAAACTTTTTGCCAAAGCAAATGAAACGTTTGACAAATTATCAAAAGAAATCAAACACGCTTCGCCAGAACATTTGTTCCTAAATGAAAAAGCATTTCTGCGCCAAGCGTTGGATTTTTCTATTATCGAATTCTCCAATAAACCGTTATTCAAAACCACAAAAACGCTTGAGTTTCACATCCAACCACAACCCTCGTTTAACAAACAATTTGATTTGCTGTTGAACAATTTGAGCGACAATCATTTTAATGGTTATACTAATTATTTGTTTTGTTCCAATGAAGCCCAAGCCAATCGTTTCCATGATATTTTTGAATCGATAGACGAAGCCAATCACGAGAATATCCGCAAGCAGTATCACACCGTTGTACAACCGTTGTATCAAGGATTTATAGACGAAGAAAATCAAATTGCTTGTTATACTGACCATCAAATTTTTGAACGTTATCATAAATTTACTATCAGAAATGGGTATTCGAAAAAACAAACCCTTACGCTCAAAGAATTAAACTCACTGTCTGTAGGCGATTATGTTACCCATATCGATCATGGTATTGGGAAATTTGGCGGTTTGCAAAAAATTCAAGTAGAAGGAAAAACCCAAGAAGCTATAAAACTGGTTTATGCCGATAATGATATCGTATATGTAAGTATTCATTCGCTGCATAAAATCTCGAAATACAACGGAAAAGACGGCACTGCACCAAAGATTTATAAACTAGGTTCAAATGCTTGGAAGGTTTTAAAACAGAAAACAAAAGCACGTGTAAAACATATTGCGTTCAACTTAATCCAACTCTATGCCAAACGAAGATTGGAAAAAGGATTTGCCTTTGCGCCAGATAGTTATTTACAAAAAGAACTGGAAAGTTCCTTTATTTATGAAGACACACCCGACCAAATCACAGCCACACAAGATGTAAAAATCGATATGGAAAAAGATCGTCCGATGGACAGATTAGTCTGTGGTGATGTGGGTTTTGGAAAAACAGAAGTGGCAATTCGCGCGGCTTTCAAAGCAGTCGATAATAGTAAACAAGTGGCGGTTTTAGTGCCAACAACCATTTTGGCTTACCAACATTACCGAACTTTTACCGAACGATTAAAAGAAATGCCTGTTCGCGTAGGTTATTTAAACCGATTTAGAACAGCGAAAGAAAAAGCACAAACGTTAGAAGAATTGGCTTCGGGTAAATTGGATATTATTATTGGAACACATCAATTAGTGAATAAAAACGTACAGTTTAAAGATTTGGGTTTACTGATTGTTGACGAAGAACAAAAGTTTGGCGTTAATGTAAAAGATAAGCTCAAAACCATTGCTGCTAATGTAGATACGTTGACATTGACAGCAACACCGATACCGAGAACTTTACAGTTTTCGTTGATGGCAGCAAGAGATTTATCAGTAATAACCACAGCACCACCAAATCGTTATCCAATCGAGTCGCAAGTCGTTGGCTTCAATGAAGAACTCATTCGTGATGCGATTTCCTATGAAATTCAGCGCAACGGACAAGTTTTCTTTATCAACAACCGAATAGAAAACATCAAAGAAATTGCCGGAATGATTCAGCGATTAGTTCCCGATGCACGCATGGGTATTGGTCACGGTCAAATGGAAGGCAACAAACTAGAAGAATTAATGCTCGGTTTTATGAATGGTGATTTTGATGTTTTGGTAGCAACAACCATCATCGAAAGTGGTTTGGATGTACCCAATGCCAATACTATTTTCATCAATAATGCTAATAATTTTGGCTTGTCCGATTTGCATCAAATGCGTGGTCGTGTTGGAAGAAGCAACAAGAAAGCGTTTTGTTACTTTATCTGTCCGCCTTATTCTGCTATGACAGACGATGCTCGAAAAAGAATTCAAGCCTTAGAACAATTTAGCGAACTGGGTAGCGGTTTTAACATTGCGATGAAAGACTTGGAAATTCGCGGCGCGGGCGATTTATTGGGTGGCGAACAAAGTGGTTTTATCAATGAAATAGGATTTGAAACCTATCAAAAAATCATGAATGAAGCCATTGAAGAGTTGAAAGAAAACGAATTTAAAGAATTGTATCACGACGACAATGACGATGACACTAAAGAGTATGTAAAAGATTTACAAATTGATACTGATTTTGAATTGTTATTTCCAGACGAGTACGTCAATAGTATTTCGGAACGGTTGAATTTGTATAACGAATTAGGAACTATTAAAGACGAAGAAGGTTTATTATCTTATGAAACAAAACTAATTGACCGTTTTGGTCCATTGCCGAAGGAAGCCAAATCACTATTGAATAGCATCCGAATAAAATGGATTGCGACGCAAATGGGTATTGAGCGACTCGTTATGAAACAAGGGAAATTGATAGGTTATTTTGTTTCTGACCAACAATCGGCTTATTATAATTCTAAACAATTCCGTCAAATGTTGCAGTTTGTTCAGCAGCATGGGAACATCTGTAAAATGAAAGAGAAAGAAACCAAAAACGGATTACGTTTACTCATCACTTTCGACCATGTAAAAACGATTTCAAGAGCATTGGAATTTATGGAATTAATGAAAAAATAAAAAAAGTCTCAATTTCTTGAGACTTTTTTTATCGAAGGAAAAAGTAATTATAATTTCAAAACTTTAAAGTTCTTTTCTAGTTCGCCAAAACTCACTTTGAAGAAATAAGTTCCTGTAGAAAACTGCGAAATATCTACTGCTGTTTCCATGTCGTTTTTCTTCTGTTGGAAAAGCAATCTTCCTTCAACATTATATACTTTGACATCGGTGATTTGCGTATTACTTATCATGGCCACTCTTCCTGTTGTAGGGTTTGGATAATAAGAAAAATCAAGGTAATCAGCATCATCAATGCCTAAAGTTCCAGTACACGTAATATTTGCATTCCAACCTGCTCTTGTATCGAACGCATCAGAAACAAACTTAAAGGTAAGCGATCCATCAAACGCGGTAGAATTAAAAATCTCAGGAGTTGATGGTCCAGTTAATCCGATTGGTGTTAAAGAAGGTGAAAACTCATTGGGTCCATTATATATATATAAAAAATCATAGTCCAGTTCAAGGTTAAAGCTCAAAAAGGTACATCTAAGTTTTAAATCAGGATTGTTGGGAGTCATTGTTCTAACCCATGATTCTCTATTTGTATAATTTCCTGTTGTTCCTCCTGTATCGGTAAAAGGGACGCTTGCACAAAAATTAGATGCTTTTGTTGCTGCTATGGTTGCTCTATTTGATGGCTCAAAACCACCAGAACAAAATGGTCTAACTCTTACGCTGTAATAAGTATTAGGATCAAGTCCGGTTGCTGTAAAAGAGTTAGTTGTTACTGTATTCCATTGTGCGTTTGTAGAGGCAAATGGCGTAACAGCCACTTGCCATGAAGTTGTTGTTCCGGCATCTGACCAAGTTAAAGAAATAGAAGTTGGCGTTTCGTTTAAAATTATTATTTCAGTGATAGTATTAGAACAACTTGATGTACAATCAAAACTTAAACATGTTTTGCTATTCACATTTGCCAACATTAAGGCTGAGGGTTGTGGTCCAAAGCCTTCTGTAAAACTAATTCCAACGCCAGAAACTAAATGACAGTAACTCATAATTGTTCCTTTAACATCAGGCGCTGGAATTGGACCAACTCCACAACTTCCTTCAGGAAAACCAGCTTGAGTTCCGCAACCATCAATTGAGGTATTATTACCGTTCCATGCGCAAGCATGTGTGTGTCTAGAACCTAAAGAATGACCAAACTCATGCGCTATAACTTGTACTGTCCACGAATATGTAGGAACTGTTTCAAAACCAAAATTAACATCAGAATAACTAAAATTGTTTTGTGTACATAATGTGTTTAAAAATGCTACACCACCTAATGCTCCAGGGTCAATTCCTACTAACTGTCCTACATCGCCGTCAAAGACAACTCTGGTAGCTCGAAATGCATTAAGATAGGCAACCGAACTAGTACCAATGCCTTGATAAGGGTCTGATTCTGTCCAGATAAATAAGGATTTTAAACCTACTGTAATTCCATCATTCTCAAATAACATTTGAACATTATTAAAAACTGACGTCATCCAGTTTGTAGTAGTGGTAATACTACTTCCGTTTTGAACATATAAATCATTATCTATTTCAAAATAAAATGTCGTACATCGATCGCTATTCACGTTATTACTGCCTATTTCATTTTTTTGAAATGGTGCATCGTCTTCACTAAAATGGCAATCAAAATCATTCAAAACTTTCATTTTAGCATCAGAATAAACAATGTAATCCATATAATTATTAAGCTTTTGCAATTTACCAATCACTAAATTTCCAAGTGATCGGCTTGAAATTATTCCATTAAATTCGCCGTTGAAAAAATTGAAAGATGAAACAGAGTTGGTCTCTCCTTTTATAATTCCTCTGTAATAAACTCCTTTTTGATAACTGCTATTTTTTCCTTTGTCAGTATCCACATGAAATCCTTCGGCAAACGGATTTACTTTATAAAGAAGCACTTCAATATTTTGGTTTTGATAAGGAATTTCAAGTTCAATAGTTTCATATTGATTAGAAACTATTTCATTAACTTTTAGTAAATTAATGGTAGCCAATGTAGCGCCATCTACTACTTTGTTCACGTCTAAATTAATCGTATTCTGGGCAACTGACAACACAGAAAACGGCTTAAAATCAGCTTTTAAACTCTGTAGTTCAGAAACTTTTGTGGCTAACTTATTTTGTGCTATAAAATGACTTACACAAAGTAATGCTGATAACAGTAGGTATTTTTTAATCATGATACATAATTTTATACATTGTAAAGTTATTGAAATTCAATTTTAAACAATTTTTTTTTAAAAATTTTAAGAATTGTTTTTTAAAAATAAAAAAAGGCATCTTCGAGATATTCGATTTTAAATTGGTTATTTTCTTTATAAACTGAGATAATATCAAAGCGAACCTCAACTTCTAAATCATTTGAAATTACATATTCATTTACTGCTTTTACTAGTAATTGAATTTTTTTTGGTTTCACAAAATCTTGTGGCAATCCAAAATCTACTGTTGAACGAGTTTTAACTTCAATGATAGCGAGAACAGTTCCTTTTTGGGCTATAATATCGATTTCCGCTTTTTGAAAAACCCAGTTAGTTTCTAAAATGTCATAACCATTTTTTTGCAGAAATTGCACAGCCATTTCTTCTCCTAGTTTACCAAGTTCGTTGTGTTCAGCCATTTTTAGATTGTTAGACTTCTTAGGTTGTTAGACTTCTTAGATTGTTAGACTTCTAGATTATCTAAAAATCTAAAATGTCTAAGCCAGTCTAAAATGTCTATTCAAAAGTTACTTTACTTTTTTCAGCAGTTACTTCCATCGTGATTTGTTTCCCGAAAATCAATGCGCGATTGTCTCGAATATGTCCGGCAGGAAAATTATAAATCACAGGAATATTCAATCCTTTAACTGTATCTTCTATAATTTCCAAAGCATTTCTTCCCCATGGAATTTCGTTGTCTTTCATATCGGTCATTCCGCCAACGATGATTCCTTTTAAACTGCTTAAACAACCGTTTCGTTTTAAGTTCATCATCATTCGGTCGATATGATACATGTATTCATCTAAATCTTCGATGAAAAGAATTTTGTCTTCGCAGTCAATGGCTGATTCTGAACCTAACAAACTGTATAAAATCGATAAATTGCCTCCAACTAATTCGCCTTTGGCTTTGCCAACATGATTTAAAGCATCACAATCCAATTCGTATTCCAATTTATCGCCAAACAAAGCGGTACAAAGTGAATTTTTGGCGTCATCGGTTGCTCTTGCTACACTTACTGGCATAATGCCGTGTAGGGATTGAAAACCCATTCGGTTTAAATGGCTGTGTAAAACGGTTACATCGCTAAAACCAATTATCCATTTTGGGTTTTGTTTGAATTTGGTAAAATCGAGTTTATCAATAATTCGAACGGTTCCATAACCGCCACGAACACACCAAATGGCTTTGATATTTGGATCGTCCAATTGTTCCTGAAAATCTTCCGCACGTTGTTCATCGGTTCCAGCTAGTTGATGGTGAAATAAACCAATTGTTTTGCCAATTGTTACTTTCAAACCCCAACCTTCAAGCATGTCAATGGTTGGTTTTAAATTGTCCTCAACGTTTTTTCGAGCGGTAGAAACTAGAGCCACTGTGTCTCCTTGTTTTAAAAATGGTGGTGTAATCATCTTTTTTTGGGAATAAAGTTGGATTGAGAGTATAGATAATAGAAAAAAGAAAATAGATTTTCTCACTTTTGGGTTATAAAAAATTGTAGTACAAATATAGTTATTGTTATGTTTTCTACAATTTCTAGCCCAGATTGAAATGGAAAGCATTTTGAATCAACAAGCACATTTTTCTTTTTTAAAAAAGCGACCAACGGAAGCTCTTTTTAAAAAAATTTGAAAAATGGCTTGTTGGGAAAAAATCTTGGAATGGAAAGCTGGAAATTGCTTTAAATAAAACTCATAAACAATCGATTGTAATGCTTATTTTTGCAAATTATATACGAAAATTACAATGTTAGAAAACCCAAAAAGATATACAATTACAGCTGCATTGCCTTATACAAATGGTCCGATTCACATCGGTCATTTGGCTGGCGTTTATGTGCCAAGCGATATTTATGCGCGCTATTTGCGACTGCAAGGAAAAGATGTGGCGTTTATGTGTGGCAGCGATGAACACGGCGTTGCGATATCGATGAAAGCCAAAAAAGAAGGCATTACACCGCAGGAAGTGATTGATAAATACGACGGAATTATTAGAAAATCGTTTATTGATTTTGGGATTTCGTTTGATAATTACTCGCGAACTTCGTCTAAAATTCATCACGATACAGCACAGGAATTTTTCAGAAAATTGTATGACAACAACGATTTTATTGAAGAAATTACCGAACAATTGTATGATGCCAAAGCCGATCAGTTTTTGGCCGATCGATTTGTGGTTGGAACTTGCCCAAAATGTGGCAACGAAGAAGCTTATGGTGACCAATGTGAAAAATGTGGTTCGACGCTAAATGCGACCGATTTAATAAATCCAAAATCGACAATTACTGGTGAAACTCCAATTTTAAAATCGACAAAACACTGGTTTTTACCTTTGGATAGATACCAAGATTTTTTACAGAAATGGATTTTGGAAGATCATGCTAAAGATTGGAAAACGAATGTTTTAGGTCAGGTAAAATCTTGGTTGGACGACGGATTGAAACCGCGTGCAGTAACCCGAGATTTAGATTGGGGAATTGACGTTCCGGTGGAAGGTGCAGAAGGAAAGAAACTATATGTGTGGTTTGACGCGCCAATTGGATACATTTCGGCAACCAAAGAATGGGCTGCAAGAGAAGGAAAAAATTGGGAAGATTACTGGAAAAAAGACGATACTAAACTGGTTCATTTTATAGGCAAAGATAACATCGTTTTTCATTGCATTATTTTTCCTGCGATGTTAAAAGCCGAAGGAAGTTATATTTTACCCGATAATGTTCCAGCAAATGAGTTTTTAAATTTGGAAGGAAACAAACTTTCGACTTCTAAAAATTGGGCAGTTTGGTTGCACGAATATTTACAAGATTTTCCAGACAAGCAAGATGTTTTGCGCTATGCATTGACAGCAAATGCTCCAGAAACTAAGGATAACGACTTTACTTGGAAGGATTTTCAGGCGAGAAATAATAACGAATTAGCGGCTGTTTTTGGAAATTTCATCAATCGTGTGGTCGTTTTAACTAACAAATATTACGACGGAATTGTTCCAACGCCAAATGAATTTACAGAAGTCGATGAACAAACTTTAGCCGAATTAAAAGCATATCCAGCGGTGATTTCATCCTCAATTGAGCGTTACAGATTTAGAGAAGCGCAAGGCGAAATGATGAATGTTGCGCGTTTAGGTAATAAATATTTAGCCGACGAAGAACCATGGAAAATGGTGAAAACTGATCCAGAACGAGTGAAAACACAAATGTATGTAGCTTTGAAAATTGCTTCAGTTTTAGCAACATTATGTGAGCCATTTTTACCGTTTACTTCTAAAAAATTGACTAAAATTTTAAACGTTGAAGTGAACGATTGGAATTTGGAATTTGAAAATTGGAATTTAACATCTGCTGGTCACCAAATTGGCGAAGCAGAAATACTTTTTGCCCAAATTGAAGATGCCGAAATCCAAAAACAAATAGACAAACTCGAAGCGACGAAAGTTGCGAATAGAGATGAGATTTCCGCCTTCGCGGAAACAAGCCCACAAAAAGAAACGTCAACATTTGAAGATTTTTCGAAATTAGATTTACGTGTTGGAACCATTATTGAAGCTGAGAAAATGCCAAAAGCCAACAAACTTTTAGTATTGAAAGTCGATACAGGAATTGACGTTCGAACGATTGTTTCGGGAATAGCAGAACATTTTTCGCCAGAAGAAGTAGTTGGAAAACGTGTTACGGTTTTAGTGAATTTGGCACCAAGAGCATTGCGTGGCGTTGAAAGTCAAGGAATGATTTTGATGACAAACAATGCTGAAGGCAAATTGGTTTTTGTTAATCCAGATGCTGATGGTGTGAAGAATGGAGCAATTATAAGTTAATAAAACCCTGCGAGAGTTTTGAACTCTCGCAGGGTTGAAAAGAAAAAACAAATGAACCCAAAAATAATTGCCTTTGACGCCGACGATACTTTATGGCACAACGAACCTTATTTTGACGAAGCGCAAGCCAAATTCTGTGAACTATTTGCCGATTATACTTCCAATCAAGAAATTTTACAACTGATTTTAAGTCATCAGGTCAAAAATCTTCCATTGTATGGATTTGGAATTAAAGCATTTACACTTTCTATGATTGATTCTGCTTTGGAATTAACCGATCATCAAATATCAGGACAAGGCATTCAAAAAATCATTGATATTGGCAGAGATTTATTGCAAAAACCCGTTGAACTTTTACCAGAAGTGGAAGATGTTTTAAAGCAATTGAAAGGAAAACACAAATTGGTTGTTGCCACCAAAGGCGATTTGAAAGACCAACACCGAAAATTACACGACTCTGGAATTGGACATTATTTTCACCATATCGAAGTGATGAGCGATAAAAAAGAATTGGATTATGAAAAAATGCTGACCCGTTTGGATAGTAAACCTGATAATTTTATAATGATTGGAAACTCTTTAAAATCGGATGTTTTACCTGTTTTGAGTATTGGTGGTCATGCAATCCACGTGCCTTATCACACGACTTGGGAGTATGAAAAAATAGATTTTGAAATCGTTCATCCTAATTTTAAAGCCGTTTC
This sequence comes from Flavobacterium aureirubrum, assembly GCF_038739835.1. Taxonomy (NCBI): domain Bacteria; kingdom Pseudomonadati; phylum Bacteroidota; class Flavobacteriia; order Flavobacteriales; family Flavobacteriaceae; genus Flavobacterium; species Flavobacterium aureirubrum. The sequence continues at coordinate 46,844 of NZ_JBCGDO010000006.1, read as the reverse complement.
TTCGATTAATCAAGTCTTAGACTTAATATAAATTGTAGTTTTAACATTCTTTTACAATTTGATTATAGGATAAAAGAAGTAATTTTAACAAAAAAAAGAAATTATGTTACAAGCAAATATTGAAAAAGCATTAAATAAACAAATTAGAATAGAAGCTGAGTCTTCACAAGTTTATTTATCAATGGCATGTTGGGCAGAAGTACAAGGACTTGAAGGTGTGGCTCAATTTATGTTTGCGCAATCTGACGAAGAAAGACAACACATGCTAAAACTAGTTAAATATGTAAACGAACGTGGTGGACATGCTCAAGTTACTGATTTAAACGCGCCAAAAACTACCTACACTACTTTTAAAGAAATGTTTGAAGAATTATACAAACACGAATTGTTTGTTTCCAATTCCATCAATGAGTTAGTTCACATTACTCTTGGTGAGAAAGACTATTCTACTCACAACTTCTTGCAGTGGTATGTAGCCGAACAAATTGAAGAAGAAGCGCAAGCCAAAACAATTTTAGACAAAATTAATTTGATTGGCGAAGATCGTGGTGGTTTGTATCTTTTTGATAGAGATATTCAACAAATTGCAGTAGCAAGTACACCAGCCGTTTAAACGTTAAATTTTTAATATTTTTATTTAGAATATTTAAAAATAACTATATTTGTATCCGATAAAATCGGATGTTTTGAGCAAGAAGGAAAAAGACAAAAAGAAGAAAAAAGACAAGAAAGAAGCGCTTAAAAGAATAAAAGTTGCCGAAAATTGTAAGTCTAAATGTTGTGAAAAATACAAGAAAAGTGAAAATAAGCGTTGTTCACGATGTCCAATGTTCGATCTTTTCAAAAAATAATAAATTACTAATTCCCTCAATAAAATGAGGGTTTTTTTATGCTAAAAATTGCTTATCATCCTCTTTATAAACATCCATTACCTGAAGGACATCGTTTCCCGATGATTAAATATGAGCTTTTACCACAGCAATTACTTCATGAAGGAACAGCTCAAAAAGATGACTTTTTTGAACCATCAATCCCTGATTTAGACTTGATTTATGCGGTTCACGAAAAAAACTATGTTGACCAATTGTTACAACTTACGCTAGATGCACGTGAAGTTAGAAAAATAGGTTTTCCCCTTTCAGCAGCTTTAGTTGAACGCGAACTTCGCATTGCAAACGGAACCATTCTTGGAACTGAATTTGCACTGCAACATGGCGTTTCTTTTAATATTGCCGGCGGAACGCATCATGCTTATACTAATCGCGGCGAAGCGTTTTGTTTATTAAATGACCAAGCAATTGCTGCTCAATATTTACTAAACACCTATCATTTTAAAAAAATATTGATTATCGATTTGGATGTCCATCAAGGAAATGGCACTGCCGAAATTTTTAAAAACAACGCGTCTGTTTTTACTTTTTCGGTTCATGGAAAATCAAATTATCCGTTTAAAAAAGAAGTTTCTGATTTGGATATTGCTTTAGAAGATAACACTTCAGATACAGCTTATTTGAATTGTATTAATTACCATATTCCAAACCTAATAGAAACTTTGCAGCCTGATTTTATATTTTATCTTGCTGGTGTAGATATTCTTGAAACGGATAAATTAGGTAAACTCTCGTGCACAATTGACGGTTGTAAAAAAAGAGACGAAATTGTACTTTCATATTGTTTTAAAAATCAAATTCCTGTCCAAGTGAGTATGGGTGGCGGTTATTCTCCCGAGATAAAAACCATTATTGAAGCTCACGCCAATACGTATCGAATAGCGAGTTCAATATTTAATTGATGAATGTCCAGTTTGCGCCGTCACTGATAAAAATAGTCGTCTTAGAAGCGTTGTTGTGAAACATTTGTAAAGGTTGAGCCGTCGCGTTGAAGTTATCTTTTGCAAATAAACCTCCACCAGCAGTAAAAATAAAAGCGGAACAACAATTTGAAATATTCCTTACGATATATATTCTACCTGGAACTAACGCTGCGTTTGGCAATTGAAAATCATTTGCACCACTTGCTCCTAATGGTGTTATCGAAATATATACGCCATCATTTATCGCAGTTCTTGCAGGACCGACGCTTCCAACTAATGGTCCCGATCCAGGAACCAACGCATTGAGAACACCTATCTCTTTAACATTCAAATTTCCATTAATATCCAAAGTACTTAATGGATTAGTTGTATTGATACCTACTTGTGAAAAACCAAAATTGACAGCACAAACAGCTGTTATTGAAATCAATAAAATCCTAGAAAATCTCATGTTTTGATATTTTGACAACCTAAAAATAACTAAATTGTTAAACAACTACTACTTCTCCGTTGCAAAACAGCTACCGAAAACGTTTTCGTGTTGACAACTTATTGGTTTTCTGCTAAAAAGGTTTCGATTTTTAGAATAAAAAAAGCGACAAAGTCAATACTTTGTCGCTTTTCAAGTTTTAGAAAGAATTGTTAGTACTGTTTTAGAACTGACATAATTTCAGCGCCGTACTTCTCTGCTCGTGCTGCTCCAAAAGTTGAAATTAAACCTAATTCAACAATAGTTTTTGGATTATGTTTAGCTATTTCAAGCAAATGAGAATTATGACAAATTCTAAATGCTGACCAATTCAGTTTTTCAGCCAAATCATTTCTCCAACTTCTTAATGCTTTAAAAATTTTAAGCTCATCAGAAGATAAATCGTCTAGTTGTAACTTGTTTTCAGATTTCTGAGATTTCACGGACTTTGGTTGATAAAAAACAGCTGCCGACCAATAATCAATAGTTCCAGTTGTTACAAAATTAGTTGAAGTGAGTTTAACTTCTACAGAGTCTAAAAACTCATTCATTTTAGCTTGATCATTTTGACAATGTTCTTTGCTTAATCGAATATTAAATACCTTGATATTCATGATTAGTCGCTTTAGAAATTACTTCCCTAACAAAAGAATGTCATTCGCTACAATTTCTGTAACATAACGTTTAACTCCATCTTTGTCAAGATAATCGCTGTACGTTAGTTTTCCTTCAATGCAAATCTCTTTTCCTTTAGTAACATATTTTTCAATAATGTCAGCAACTTTTCCCCAAGCTTTGACTTTGTGCCATTGTGTGTCTTCTACTTTCTCACCTTTGGCGTTGGTGTAATAATCATTTGTTGCTAAAGTTATGTTAGCTACTTTTTTTCCTTCTCCAAAAGTTTTTACTTCTGGTTCTTGTCCTACGTGTCCAATTAATTGTACTTTGTTTTTCATTGCATTCATGGCGTTTAAATTTAAAATGTTATTGTTAAAATATTTTGTTTTGTTGAAATTCACAAAGTCATTGCATTTGATTTTTGAAATTGCTATTGAAATTGTTTCCTTCCGACGATGCAAAGTTGTGGCAAGTTCAAAACGTTATTCGGTTGTTAGTCGTTTACTTTCGTTTGTAAATGTTTGTTGTCGTTTTTTGCGTTGATTTACAGATGTTTGTGATTTTTGTAAAATGAAATTTTTTTTGGTATATTGCGGTTATAAATGAGTTAGGCAACATGCAGAAATTTTGCAGAAAATATGACATACAAATCTAAAATGAAAGAAAAAATCACTAAAAAATTATTGCCAAATAGAAAAAGAATATTTCTAATTTTATTTTTATGTTCAGTATTTAATTTATATTCTCAAAATCCTTGGGAATTGTTAAATCCTAAACCTTCATATCAAAACGGCATGGATATTCATTTTATATCAAACACAAATGGTTTTATTATGAACGAATCTCAATTGTTAAAAACAACGGATACTGGCCAGACATGGGTGGTAGCACAACCATTAATTTATGCAAAAGATATTAATTTTAAAAACTCTGTAGGTTTCATTGTTGGACTATCTGGTTATGTATTAAAGTCTATTGATTATGGACAAACATGGGTTCAGATAAATACAACCTTTAGTTATGCATATAATAGTGTTACAATAATTGATGACAATAATATAATATTATCAAGTAATAACAAGATTGTAAAAACAACTGATGGTGGAATTACATGGACAAGTATATCGGTAACAGGTTACCCATCAATAGTTAAGACATTTTTCACTTCTACTCTTATTGGTCATGCAGCATGCAATCAAGGAAAAATATTAAAAACAATTAATGGAGGTATAAATTGGTATGTTACTGAAACTGTTAGTACAATTCCATCAAATTTCTTATCATTATATTTTATTAATGAAAATATAGGATTTGCCACCAGAGAACATGATTTGATGTTTAAAACTATAAATGCTGGAGAATCTTGGACTGAAATACCAAGTATTAACCAAAAAATGAATTGTATTCACTTTTCAGACCAAAATAATGGCTTTACAGCAGGTGAGGATGGTTTTATTTATAAAACGAATGATGGAGGAAATACTTGGACATCCGCAAGCTATGTTGCAGGAAATGGATATTCTACTTATTTTGGAGTTTACTTTTTAGATAATAACACTGGATTTGTTTGCGGTGAAAGAGGAAGGATAGCAAAAACAACTAATGGAGGAATCACTTGGTCAGAATATTCACCAACATATAATGATATTAAAAAAATTCAATTTAAAAGTAATAATGTGGCTTATTCATTAATTGCCATAAATGGTAATTTTTTAAAAACAATAGATGGTGGTAGTAGTTGGCAAATTGTTGGTTCTCTTAATCAATTTGGTAATGATTTTGATTTTGTAAATGAAAATATTGGATATGCTACAACTACAGATCATGGTAGGGTTTATAAAACCATAAATGGTGGTTTAACATGGTTAGCAACCAATAACAATATTCAAGTTTTAAATGATGGTTACAATTCTAAAGTTTATTTTTATAATGAAAATATTGGTTTTGCTATGGGTGGTTTCAATTCTACTCGAACTTCAAAAACAATTAATGGTGGAAATACTTGGCAACAAATTGCAAACCACACCTTTTCTCAACTTAATTTTTTAAATCCAAGTATTGGATTTGGACTTTATGGTGGTTTGAACAAAACTATAGACGGTGGTTTGACTTGGACACTAAAAGGAACTGGAATAAGTGCATATCATGTCTTTGATGAAAATACAATATATGCTGTTGGTAATAATACTTTTAAAAAAACAACAGATGGAGGAACAACTTGGCAATCAACAAATTTAACAAATTCTGGAAATTATACTTTCATGAAGTTTTATAATAACCAGATTGGCTATATGATGAGAGATGATTCTACAATTTTTAGGACTCTTAACGGTGGACAAACTTGGTTTTATTTAACTAACTTTTTTGGCATTAACCATTTTGACTTGTTTGATACTAATTTATCTGTTTCAGGCAATGGAGGAGTTATTTTTAAAAGTAGTATACCTGCATCACTTGACTTAGAAAATTATACGGAAGGAAACAATTTCATTATATACCCTAATCCCGCATCAGAAATTATTAATATTCTTTTCAAAGAGAATATTGAAGTTTCAAGTATTTATTTATATAACTTTTTAGGTGAAAAAATATATTATTTAGACAAAATGGAAAATACAAATCAGATTTCAATTGATAGTAATAGTTTTTCAAATGGGGTTTATTTTATTAATGTTAAGTTTAAAAATGGAAAAACTGAAAATAAAAAAATTTTAATAAAATAAGCACGATTGCCTAACACACGTAGCTGTTGCGCAACCTCTCTTAAAAACTATCCCGAAGTTTCGGGATCAAAATAAGTATTAAACCAACCTCGTTTAAGATGATTTAAGCGAGGTTATTTTCTACATTAAAGTTGTAGTTTGTAAAAAATAATGCGCTTAAAAACCCGAAGCGTCGGGATGTTGCATGATTAAAAATAAGAAAAATATGTTTTTCTTACAAGTATTTTTTTATATTTGTTTGTGGATTGTGGAAGTTTTTTCACAGTCTGCCGTTAGCAGATATATTTTTGAACGACATGAAAAAAATAACAACAACAGAAATTATCACTAAAGGTTATCTTTGGGTAAACATTCCAGTAATTGCAATAATTCTCATCGTTTGGTTAAGTTTACTAACACTATTCAACTTAAATAATCTAATTTGTATTTTCATTGGAACTCTTGCTGGATGGTATTATTGGGAATTTTCGATTAAAAAATGGGTCAAATGGGCAATTAAAAATGAAGTTGACAAAGAAAGATTATTAAAAATTGGACGATCAACATTACTATTATCAAAACAGTCAACAATCGATAATGCCATTTCAAATGACAAAAAATAAATTTTTAAAGCCATTTATTTCGACTACAATTTCCTTTTTAGTGATTATTGCTATTTTCTCAATTTTTAAAGGTCCAAATTATATTTTTGTAAAGTATTATTATTACAGCGGATTCGCAAAACAAAAAAGTAAAAATCTAGTTGGAGCAATTGAAGATTATTCAAAAGCAATAAGTCTTGACAAAACTCATTCAACATCATATATATCAAGAGGTAGTGCATATATGGATTTGAAAAAGTATCAAGAAGCAATTTCAGATTATTCAAAAGTAATTGAATTGAAGCCTAACGAATCAACTTCATTTGCATATAGAGGACGAGCATATTATGAAATAAATAATCCCGAAAAATCAATCGCAGATTTTGACAAAGCAATCAGTTTAGATAAAAATTCAGGGTATGCTTATTTAAACAGGGCAATAGTCAAATATGTTATTCTTAAAGATTATGAAGGTGGCTGCAACGATTTAAACAAAGCATCAGAATTAGGAGAAAGTGAAGCAAAAGAACATTTAAAAAATGGATATTGCGACTAAATTTAATACATCTGCTAATAGCTAGAGTTTCGTTGTGCTTGCAAAGCCAACACCCGAGCCAAAGGCGAACAGACGAAGTAATGAAACTCCTGTTGAACCCTTCGATAAACTCAGGACAGGCTCACCGATTACATGTCCGTCCACTATGGGGATTTCGATATGATTTTATAAAGATTTACAAGAGGATTAATAGTCCTCTTTTTTTGTGGAGTGTATTGCTTGGTTTTTTATCGTGTTTTCCTTCACTTTTAGGCATAAATAACCTTACCCATACAATTAGTTTTTATAGGAACTTGAATTTTGGCTATCGCCAAGATACCACCCAGGCGGTCCTCGTTGTTAAAAAAATGAAAATTGTATGCAAATGGCTTCTACAAGCCATTGCAATTCCATTTGTAACTAAATCGATACTGTTGACAAAGGCATCGATAAAGCGAACAGGATTGTCAGCAGCGATGGTGTCTTCTAGACTGCTCACTTGAAGCTGATTGCGTGATATTCCTTGCCCCGAAGCGTCGGGATGTTGCATGGTTAAAAATAAGAAAAATATGTTTTTCTTAGAAGTATTTTTTTATATTTGTTTGTGGATTGTGGAGGTTTTTTCACAGTCTGCCATTGTAGTTTTAATTTTCACTCAAACCCCAAAATAAAATTCTCCAAAAACCAACAATTCGTATATTTGGCATGACACATTCTGGTTTCCAAATAATTTATTCTACCCAAAAACCAAATAAAGCCAATGGATAAAAATATAGACAATACGGGTTTTGGCACTTCGGTTACCAAAAAATACGCTCGATTTATCAACAAAAACGGTTCGCACAATGTAGTTCACCGCTGCATAATCACCTTACTCATAACAAACTTATCCTGAACGAGCGTTTGTCTTATAGTAATAATTAAAGCAATTGTAAAACTCCCTTTTCTAGAAAGTATTTCTCCTAAAGGTTCTCTTTTTTGAAATTAAAAATATAACTTTGTGATACTATCATTTGATACTATCAAAAATGAAACCACCTCACGAAATTACTCCAGAAATTCTAAAATATATTACTTCTATTTCAGAAAAAATAGGTGAAGTAAATGCCAAATATTTACTTAAATCAAACCCAACATTACGAAAGCAAAATCAAATTAAAACCATACATTCTTCTTTGCGAATTGAAGGAAACACACTTACCGAAGAACAAATTACTGCCATTGTAGAAAACAAAAGAGTGGTTGGTCCAGAGAAAGACGTTATTGAAGTTTTAAATGCGTTAGAAGTATACAAAAACCTCAACAAATTCATACCTTACAAGGAAAAAGATTTTCTATCAGCACATCAATTATTACTAAAAAACTTAATCGAAAAACCTGGAAAATACCGAAACCAAGGTGTTGGAATTGTCAAAGGGTCAAAAGTAGCACACGTTGCACCACCATTTGAAAATGTTCCATTCTTAATGAAAGATTTATTTGAATATCTAAAAGATACTTCCGAAATCACATTAATCAAAAGTTGTGTTTTTCATTATGAAATGGAATTTATTCATCCTTTTTTAGATGGAAATGGCAGAATGGGAAGATTATGGCAAACGCTGATTTTAATGCAAGATTATCCCGTTTTTGAATTTCTTCCGTTTGAAACATTGATTTCAAAAAATCAAACAGCATATTATGAAGCCTTATCACAATCTGACAAAGAAGGAAAATCAACAAAATTCATTGAATACATGTTGAAAATAATTGACCATTCGCTTGATGAATTATTAGAAAACTCAACCAAAAAACTTACGGATGCTGATAGAATACAATTATTTCTTGAACATCATGAAGAAAAAGTATTCAGCCGAAAAGATTACATGAACTATTTTAAAGATATTTCTTCGGCAACAGCAAGTCGCGATTTAAAATATGCTGTTGAAAAAAATTTTCTGGAAAAAAGTGGCGATAAAAAAACTACAACCTATAAAAAATTAAATCTCCCTAAAACCCAAAGTTTGTATATTTGATATAACCCGATGTGGTTTCCAAATAATTTATTTTACCCAAAAAACAATTAAAGCCAATGGATAAAAATATAGACAATTCGGGGTTTGGCACTTCGGTTACTGAAAAATACGCTCGGTTTATCAACAAAGACGGTTCCCACAATGTAATTCACGTTGGTCGACCACTAAAAGAACGAAACAGTTTATACAGCAAGTTAATCAATATTTCGTGGTGGAAATTTTTGGCACTTGTTTTCATATTTTACTTTTTTATCAATTTTGTTTTCGCATTGATTTACTATTTCTTTTGCATCCCCAATTTGATGGGGTTAATTCAGGGTTCCAATTGGCAAAATTTTCAAGAAGTTTATTTCTTTAGCGCACAAACACTCACCACAGTTGGCTATGGAAGAATAAGCCCAGTAGGCATTTTTACCAATACCATTGCAGCATCCGAAGCATTAATTGGTATTTTAACGTTAGCGATTAATACGGGTTTGCTTTATGGAAGATTTGTAAAACCCAAAGCACATTTGAAATTTAGCCACAATGCCATCATTGCACCATTCAAAGAAAATACCGCACTAATGTTTCGGTTAGCACCAATCAAAAACGCATCGCTTAGCAACATGATGGTTAGAGTTACCGTTAGTTTGATGCTCAAAGAAAACGGTAAATTAATCAATAAGTTTTTCAACTTACCACTTCAAATAGATACGCTCGATACTTTTGTTACTACTTGGACAATCGTTCATCCAATTGATGAGCAAAGTCCGTTGTGGAAAATGAATTTCGACGAAATGACAAACAAAGATTTAGAAATTCTGGTTTATGTTCGTGCTTATGATGAAGATTTTTCGAGTACAGTTGTCAAACGAACAAGCTACACGCATGAAGAAGTCATTTTTGGTGCCAAGTTCAAACCGGCTTTTTATGAAGACCCAAATGGAAAAGGTTCTATTGTGGAGCATCACAAACTGAATGAATTTGAACCTGTTCAATTACAATCAAATCTGTAATAGAAACTAATAAAATAAGCTAATTTTTTATTTCTTTCAAAACGGGTACTTTTTTTTATTAATTTCGTCAAATAGAGCCAATAAATCATAACTTTTCCTATGAGAAATTGTTTAGAATGTAACGATAAAATCCTCGGACGCGAAGACAAGAAGTTTTGCAGCGATGGTTGTCGTAACAACTACAACAATAGAATGAACAAGGATTCTACTAATATTATGCGAAATATCAATAACAAGCTTCGCAAAAATTATCGCATTCTTTCTGAAATAAATGTAGAAGGAAAAGCAAAAGCCAACAAAGCCAAGTTATTATCCAAAGGTTTTTCGTTTGAGTATTTTACCAATATTCTGACGACCAAAACGGGTAATACTTATTATTTTGTTTACGACCAAGGATACATGCTTCTCGACAACGATTTCTATATGTTGGTAAAAAAAGATTAACCTACAAAACCATGAAAACCAACCAAAAACCTATTCTATCTTTCTTTTTTCTGTTGTTAGTCATTTTTGGTGTTTTCTATTTTATGATGCCACAAGATTATGATCAAAGTGAAGCATCGCTTTCTGAATTTTCTACAAAAAGAGCTTTGGAAACAGTCAAAGAAATTTCAAAAAAACCACATTTTGTAGGTTCCAAAAATCACGATGTAGTTGCACAATATATCCAAAAAGAGTTCCAAAATTTAGGTTTAGAAACCTCTATTCAAGAAGGTTTCACCATGACCGAAAAAGGAACTTTGGTGTATTCTAAAAATATTTTAGCTCGCATAAAAGGCACTTCAAATACTAAAGCATTGCTTTTGCTTTCCCATTATGACAGTGCGCCACATTCATCCTCACCTGGCGCAAGCGACGATGCTTCGGGAATTGCTACTATTTTAGAAAGTGTTCGTGCTTTTTTATACAACAAAACGGCACACAAAAATGATATCATTATTCTTTTTTCTGATGCGGAAGAATTAGGTTTAAACGGTGCAGCACTTTTTGTAACCCAACATAAATGGGCAAAGGAAGTTGGCGTAGTTTTAAATTTTGAAGCGCGCGGCAGTTCTGGTCCAAGTTATATGTTGATGGAAACCAACAGAGGAAATTCAAAAATGGTCGATGCTTTTTCTAATGGAAATGCTACTTATCCTGTTTCTAATTCGCTGATGTACAGCATTTACAAAATGTTGCCAAACGATACGGATTTAACTGTTTTTAGAGAAAAAGGGGGAATTCAAGGTTTCAATTTTGCGTTTATCGATAGCCATTTTAATTACCATACCGAAAGAGATAATTTTGAAAATCTTAGTCCAAAAACATTGGCACATCAAGGAAGTTATCTTTTTCCGTTGTTGACTTATTTTTCAAATGCGGATTTGTCCAATTTAAATTCTGATGACGACAAAGTATATTTCAACGTTCCATTTGCCTTTATGAACTATCCGTTTTCGTGGATTATTCCAATGGTAATCGTTGCTTTCGGATTGATTTTTATCTTTTTATTCATTGGTTTAGGAAAACACGTTTTGCGAATTGATGAATTGTTGAAAGGTTTCGTTCCGCTATTGTTATCGCTTCTTGTTGCTGGCGGAATTAGCTATATCGGTTGGAAATTATTGCTACAATTTTATCCACAGTATCAAGACATTCTTCATGAATTTACTTATAACGGACACGATTATATTTATGGTTTCACGAGTTTATCCATAGCGATTTGTTTTGTTTTTTATCATAAATCAGGAAAACGAAATGCCGAAATGAACCAGTTTTTCGCACCCTTATTTCTTTGGTTGTTGCTAAATATCGGAATTGCAATTTTCTTAAAAGGCGCAGGATTTTTAATCATTCCAGTAATTTCAAGTTCATTAATGCTTGGAATTTATGTTGTAACACAAAAATCAAATTGGTTAATCAATTGCATTTTAGCCATTCCAACTTTAGTAATTCTTCCGCCATTTATTCAAATGTTTCCTGTTGGTTTGGGTTTAAAAATCCTTTATGGAAGTGCTATTTTAACCGTTTTAACTTTCGGATTATTGTTGCCTATTTTTGGTTCGTTTAACAAAAAAGGAATTTGGTCGGCCGTTTTCTTTTTGCTGAGCATTGGTCTATTTGTAAAAGCACATCAAGCTTCGGATTATACAATTGAACGACCAAAACCAAACAGCTTGGTTTACCTTTATGATGCTGATGTAAAAAAATCCTATTGGACAACGTATGATGTGGATTTAGACGAATGGACGAAAGGGTATTTAGGCGAAAAGCCAAAAAATGCCGAAACGTTGAATACTAATAAATTGTATAGCAAATATGGTTCGGAATTTACATTCATGAGCGAAGCACCAAACAAAAATATTGCACAACCAACCATTGAATTTCTTCGTGATACGTTGAAAGGAAAGCAACGTTTGTATCAAATAAAAATTACGCCAAATCGTGCTGTAAACCGTTATGATATTTTCAATGCTAATGAAGTAACGCTTCATAATTTAGTTGCCAATGGTGCAAAAGCAATTGATTTCAAAAGCAACATCAGCGGAAGTAGTTCAGGTAAAATTTTGAGTTATTATGTGGTTAATAATGAACCTTTGGTTTTGAGTTTTTCCATTTCAAAAGAGGATAAACTCGATTTGAATTTGGTGGAAAGTTCGTTTGATTTGCTGACAAATCCGCAGTTTACGGTTGCCAAAAGAAAAGATTGGATGATTGCAACTCCTTTTGTATTGAATAATGCGATTGTTATTCGTCAAAAAATAAAACCCTCTGTATCAATTTTAACTAAACCAAAATCAGCATTTAGAAGCGTAAATCCCAAAGATAGTACAACAGTTGAAGTTGATAGTTTGAAGTATAAAAATTAATGTTCTCTTTTATTTAGAAAAAAACTTAAAAATATTTCCCAAATTGGGAACTTTTGGTATCTTTGTTAGAAATTAAAAAGAATTGAGAATTATTTCAAAAAAAATACTGCGTGATTTTTGGGAAACACATGCTGATTCTGAACAGCAACTCAAATCTTGGTTTCAGGAAACAACTAACGCAACTTGGAAAACTCCAAACGATATAAAAAAAGAGTATCCAAGCGTGAGTTTTTTAAACAACAATAGAATTGTATTTAATATCAAAGGAAATAGTTATCGATTAATTGTGAGGATAAATTACAACTATCAGATGATTTGGATTCGATTTATTGGAACACACGCAGAATATGATAAGATTAATGCAAATGAAATTTAAAAGCTATGAAAATTAAACTTATAAAAACTGAAAAAGAGTATAATGAAGCTTTACAAAGATTAGAAACTATCTTTGATTCAAAGCCAGGTTCATCTGAAAGTGATGAACTTGAAATACTAGGAATGCTGATTGACCAATACGAAAACGAACATTTCCCTATTGGTTTACCTGATCCAATCGAAGCCATAAAATTCAGAATGGAACAAATGGGATATAACCAAAATGATTTGGCAAATATAATAGGATTGAAAAGTAGAGCCAGTGAAATTTTAAATAGAAAAAGAAAGCTTTCGTTGGAAATGATTCGTCAACTTCACGAAAGATTAAATATCCCAACAGACGTTTTAATTCAAACATATTGATAAATAAAAAATCAAGTGAAAAGTAGTGAATCTGTGGCTAATCATACAAAACAAATTTCGATTTTAGGTTGCGGTTGGTTGGGTTTTCCTTTGGCAAAATCATTGCTTCAAAAAGGATTTTTGGTAAAAGGTTCGACGACAACCTTCGAGAAAATGTCGGTTTTGGAAAATGTTGGAATTACTGCCTTTCAAATTGCTTTATCTGAAGAAGAAATTAAAGGTGATATTGATAGCTTTTTATTCAATTCCCAAATTTTAATTATTGATATTCCACCAAAATTAAGAGGAAATTCTAATGATACTTCGACTGCGCTCAGTATGACGTTTGTTGCTAAAATTCAAAATCTCATTCCGTTTATCGAAAAATCATCGGTTGAAAAAGTGCTATTTGTAAGTTCGACATCTGTCTATTCCGATAACATTTCAATAGATTTGATAACCGAAGATACCATTCCAAATCCTGATACCGAAAGCGGAAAACAACTTTTGGAAGCAGAAAAATTGTTACAAAATAATTCTAATTTTACAACTACCGTTATTCGTTTTGGCGGATTAATTGGCGAAGATAGACATCCAATTAAGTTTTTAGTGTCCCGAAGTCTCGGGAGAGAAAATCTTGAAAATCCTGATGGACCGATTAATTTAATTCATCAATTGGATTGCATTGGAATTTTAGAAGGAATTTTAGAGAAAAATTGTTTTGGAGAAATTTTTAACGCTGTTGCGCCATTTCATCCTTCTCGAAAAGTGTATTATTCTAAAAAAGCACAAGAACTGAATTTACCATTACCAAAATTTGACGAAAGTAAACCTTCGGTTGGAAAAATTATTTCTTCGGAAAAAGTAGAGCAAATTTTAGTTTACACCTTTCAAAAACCACAACTATGAGTTATAATGATACTATTGCAACAATAGGCGTTGGATTAATTCTACTTGCTTATTTCTTCAATATTTTTTCGATAATTAAAAAAGAGGGAAGTCTCTATTTTTTAATGAATATTTTAGGTGCAGGACTAGCTGGCTATGCTTCTTATTTAATTGATTTTATTCCGTTTGTTATTTTGGAAACCACTTGGGTGATTGTGAGTGTTGTTGGATTGATAAAAAGTGTAAAAAAACCTCAGCATGACTAATGCTTGTTACATTTACATCTTAAATTATACCATTCTTACTACATGGAGTAATAACGCTTAAAATGATTTTTAATCATGCGGCATTCCTTTTTGAATAGCAATTTTTCTCATTTCTTCTAAAAATTCTTCTTCTTTTATTGGTTTTCCTTTGTTTGGTTTTTCAAGAATAAAAAGTGAAGTTTTTGCTCCTTCTAAAATTTCAGTACAATAAAATTGTCGTCGCTTATCAGTAAGTTCTAAAATCAAACCGTTTAATCCTCCGAAATCTTTTGGTCCAATTTTGTAGCTGAGTTTCGGACAATACCAAGCTTCGGTTATAAATTCTTTATTTTCGCCTTTTATCTCTTTGGTTTCTTTATAAATTGCTTTTTTACATTCGTATCCTAGAATAGTTTTAGTTTCATCGACTAATTCCCAATTTATTTTCTTAGGCTTTTTACTAATTAAAAATAAATTGCTAAAGAAATTCTCTTGTGTAAGATATTCTTGTGCATTAGCATCAAAATAATAGGATGTATTTCCTGCAAATGATTGTCCCATGTGTGAAGTTGGGAATTTATCACGATTGTTTAAAAACCACAACGACTCATTCCCTTTTATTTGGAGCGTGAAGGTCAAATCTTCAAGCTCTTTTTCCATAGATATAAGATAAGGTAATATCTCTGGTTTTATAGTTGAGTCAAATTCAAGTGGTTTTCCATAACTTTTTACTTTATAGGTTAACTCTAATTTACTTTGAGAAAAAGCGATGCTGGATAAAAAAAAGAAGATGAAAAGTACTTTGTTCATATTTGAAAAATTTTATGAAAGATAATAAAAAAAACCTAACAGGTTTTAAAAACTTGTTAGGTTTAAAAATGTCTTTAAAAAGGCAATTCAATTATTAGTTAGCCGCGATAGCAGTAAAAATCCTGTCATTGCAATTCCCAAAGTGTTATAGAAACCCATCGTTTATTGCAATGACAGATTGTAACGAATAGCGCGAACAAGGAAAGTAAAAATGCCCAAGCCATTCGCTCCAAAATATCTTTATATTACCAAATCAGTACTCGCTTTTCTGGAGCAACATACATTCCGTCGCCTGGTTTGATATCAAATGCTTGATGAAAGGTTTCCAAATTTAACAAAGGAACATAAGCACGATACATTCCTGGTGAATGTGGATCGGTTTTCACCTGATTTTTCAATGCTTCATCGCGCATTTTGCTTCTCCAAATGGTTGCCCAGGAAATGAATAATCGTTGTTCTGGTGTAAAACCATCGATTAATCCAGGATTTCCGTTTTCTTTTAAATACAATTGCAATCCATCGTAAGCGGCATTAATTCCGCCTAAATCGCCGATGTTTTCACCCAAAGTAAATTTTCCATCCACTTTAACTCCTGGCAATGGTTCTAAAGCTGAATATTGATCTGCCAATGCGCCACCAAGTGCCGTGAATTGTTTTAAATCTTCGGCTGTCCACCAATCGATAAGGTTTCCATCGCCGTTATATCGTGCTCCAGAGTCGTCAAAACCATGTGAGATTTCGTGGCCAATCACTGCTCCAATTCCGCCATAATTAACCGCTTCATCGGCTTGATAATTGTAAAAAGGCGGTTGCAAAATTGCGGCTGGAAACACAATTTCATTATAAGATGGACTGTAATAAGCATTTACCGTTTGTGGAGACATTCCCCATTCTGTTTTATCTACTGGTTTTGGTAATTTGTCCAAATCTTTTTTGAAATTCCATTTTGAGATGGCTAACGAATTTTCGAAATAACTTCCGCCTTCTGCAGGACTCTTGATAGTCAATGCCGAATAGTCTTTCCACTTATCTGGATAGCCAATTTTTACAGTCATTTTTTTCAACTTTTGGATGGCTCTTACTTTTGTTTCGGCAGACATCCATGTTAAATTATTGATTCTATTTTCATAAGCGCGAATCACATTTTTAATCATGTTTTCTGCTTTTGTTTTTGCTTCTGCCGGAAATTTTTTCTCTACATATAGTTTGCCCAATGCTTCACCTGTTGCGCCATTAACAGTTTGTAACGCTCTTTCATCTAACGGTCTTTGTTTTATTGCACCAGTTAACGTTTTTCCATAAAAATCAAAATTGGCAGCACCAATTGCTGTACTCAACATTCCCGCAGAACGATTTAACAATGTCCAGCGCATGTAAGCTTTCCAGTCATCCACTTTGTTTTCTGTAAAAATGGCTTGCAACGCTTCCATATATCTGGGTTGAGAAACAATAACGGTATCTTGCTTTGGTAATCCAATAGCTGAAAGATGGTTTTCCCAATTAATGGCTGGCGTTAGTTTTTGCAGTTGCGCAATTGTCATTGGGTTGTAAGTTTTACGTCTGTCTCTTCTTTCAACTCTATCTAATCTTGGTTTTGACATAGCAATTTCTAGTGCCAATATTTTCTCTGCATCAATTTTTGCTTGCTCTGGTTTAATTTTCAAAAAAGAAAACATCCGTGCCACGTGAGCCACATATTTAGCTCTTTTCTCTTTTGTGTCGGCATCTTCTGAAACATAGTAATCTCTATCGGGTAATCCTAAAGAACCCAAACCTACGTTTACAATGTTACGGTTACTGTTTTTAGAGTCGGTACCAACACCAACGCCAAAAAATCCGATACCGCCAATAGACTCCATTTCTATCATTAATTTTTGTAAAGAAGCAACATCTTTTACAGCATCAATTTTGGCCAGATAAGGTTTGATTGGATTAATCCCTTGCTTGTTTCTCGAAACCGTATCCATGATGGATTTATAAAGATTGATCGCTTTGCCTTGGTCGGTATTTGATTTGTATTTGGGATTGTTTGCCGCTTCATTTAAAATGGCCAAAGCATCTTTATCGGTCTTTTGTCGCAACTCATCAAAACTTCCCCAACGTGTTTTATCGGCAGGAATTTCGGTGTTTTTTATCCACGTTCCGTTTACGAAATTAAAAAAATCGTTTTTGGGACTTACCGATTTATCCATTAAGGAAATGTCTATTCCGGGTGTTTTTTGTTGCGCATTTGATAGTAGAATTCCTGAGAAAAGGAAGCTTATTACAAGTGTTTTTGAGTTCATACTTATTTTCATTATTTTAAAATTTGATTTGTTAGTTTACACAAATTTATCGAATTAGTTTCGAAGTCGTGTTTTTTAACAAAAATATAAGTATTGACAACTCTAAAGGTATAAATAATGAGCAGTTGCTTTTGTATTTTTGTCAAAAAAAAGAATGCTAGATTTTATTAAAAAATACAGAATTTTACTTGGGACTTTTTTGATTTTTTCCATCATAACGGTTTCGTTGTTTTACAATGTTTTAAAACCTGTAAAGACATTGCCAATTTATAATCCTGCTGATGTTAATCCAGAATTAGTAGATTCAACTGTTCAATATATTGCGCGAGAACATAAAATCGCCGATTTTTCGTTTACCAATCAAAACGGAAAAACAATTACGCAAAAAGACTATGAAGGTAAAATCTATGTGGCCGATTTTTTCTTTACCACTTGCGGTTCGATTTGTCCAATCATGACAACAAACATGCTAGATGTCCAAAAAGCATTTTTAAACAACCCAAAAGTACTATTGCTTTCTCATACTGTTACACCAGAAATTGACAGTGTTTCTGTTTTAAAAAAATATGCTGTAAAAAAAGGCGTTGTAGACACGAAATGGAACTTAGTTACTGGAGACAAAAAAGAAATATACAGCATAGCGAGAAAGTCCTACTTAGCTGTAAAATTGGGTAAACCTTCTGAATTGTATGATATGGTTCATACCGAAAATTTTGTTTTAATTGACACTGAAAAGCGAGTTCGTGGTTTTTATGACGGAACAAAAAAAGAGGAAATTCAGCGACTTATTGAAGATATCAATTGGTTGTTGGAACAAGAAAAATAACATTTTATTAGGATAATAATTTGTATTTTCGCAATCTAAAATCAATCTAAATAAGATTTGCAAACAACCATCGACACTCTTCAAAAAGGACAAAAAGCGGTTATTGTTTCATTTGATGAGGCTGTCATTCCATTAAAACTCATAGAAATGGGTTGCATGGAAGGAAATTTTGTGGAAGTGATACAAATTGCTCCACTTGGTGATCCTATTTTTTTATCAGTAAATGATACAAATCTTGCTATTAGAAAAGAAATGGCAAGCAAGATTTTTGTGGAAATACAAAAGTAAGATGACAAAAAACAACACGTTGAAAATAGCTTTAGTTGGTAATCCAAATACTGGAAAAACATCATTGTTCAACTCGCTTACGGGTTTGCGTCAGCAAGTAGGAAACTATCCGGGAATTACAGTCGAAAAAAAACAAGGTTCATTTCATTTAGAAGACAACCGAAAAGTTACAATCATCGATTTGCCTGGAACATACAGCTTAAATCCGAGCTCGATTGACGAAAGTGTTACCACTGAATATTTGCTTAACAAAGGAGACAAAAATTTTCCACAAGTTGCTGTTATTGTTGCCGAAGCCGAAAATTTAAAGCGAAATTTATTGCTTTTTACCCAAGTAAAAGATTTAGGAATTCCTACTATTTTAGTCATCAATATGGCTGACCGAATGCAGTTGAAAGGAATTTCGATAAACAAAGAAAATCTCGAAAAACAACTCGATACAACAATTATTTTAACCAGTACACGAAATAATACAGGCATTTCTGAACTGAAAAATGCTATTCAGAATTTTGAAAAACTATCGGAAAAGCCAGTGTTTTCCAGCGATATTTCTACCTATAAAAATTGGCTTACTTCTACCTATAAAATTGGTTTAATTGACATTGAAGACAAGCAAAAACAAATTGAAGTAAAAAAAGAACAACATCAAGAAACCATAAAACGATACCAATTTATCAATTCGGTTTTAAAAGGAAATTTTGAAAAAGACAAGGCAAAAGCAACCGATTTTGATTCAAGATTAGACAAAATATTAACTCACAAATTTTTTGGGTTTCTTATTTTTATAGTATTATTGATGCTAATGTTTCAGGCAATTTTTGCCTGGTCTGGACCATTTATGGATTGGATTGACGAAAGCTTTGCCACTTTATCTGAAACTGTAGCCACGCTTTTACCCGAAGGAAAAATTAACGAATTGATTACTCAAGGAATTATTCCGGGAATTGGTGGAATTGTGATTTTTGTTCCACAAATTGCGATGCTATTTCTATTTATTTCCGTTTTAGAAGAAAGCGGTTATATGTCGAGAGTAGTTTTTTTGACGGATAAAATCATGCGGAAATTTGGATTAAACGGAAAAAGTATTGTGCCGTTAATTTCAGGAAATGCTTGTGCTATTCCGGCGGTTATGGCAACCCGAAATATCGAAGATTGGAAAGAACGCTTAATCACTATTTTGGTTACACCATTTTCGGTTTGTTCTGCCCGATTGCCTGTTTATTCCATATTGATTTCGCTAATTGTACCTGAACAAAAAATTTTTGGATTTATCAATTCGCAAGCTTTAGCGTTATTAGCAATGTATGTTTTTGGGATTGTTTTAGCTTTAATTTCATCCATTATTTTGACCAAAATCATTAAAGCCACTAGCAAATCTTATTTTGTAATAGAAATGCCTTCTTATAAAATGCCATTGCTTCGTAATGTTTTTTACACTGTTTTTGAAAAGACAAAATCATTTGTGATTGATGCTGGAAAAATCATTTTGGCGGTTTCGGTTGTGCTCTGGTTTTTGGCTTCGCATGGTGGCCAAAATTTTGATAATGCTGAAAAAATCGTGAGCAATCAACTCGAAAATCAAAAGCTGAACGAAGCCGAACTGAATGCAAAAATTGCTTCTTTTCAAATAGAAAACTCCTATATCGGAATGATGGGAAAAGCCATTGAACCTGCGATAAGACCGTTGGGTTACGATTGGAAAATAGGAATTGCTATTATCACTTCATTTGCAGCACGAGAAGTATTTGTTGGCACACTGGCTACCATTTATAGTGTTGAAAATGCCGACGATGAAGGAACCATAAAATCGAGAATGCAAGAAGCTACGTTTCCTAACGGAGAAAAAATATTTACATTACCTACAGGTGTTTCACTCCTACTCTTTTATGCCATTGCGTTACAATGTGGTGCCACGGTAGCGATTGTTAAAAGAGAAACTAACTCTTGGAAATGGACACTCATTCAACTTTTTGGCATGGGAATTCTCGCTTATTTGTTTGCTTTTATAGGTTATCACAACTTGAAATAAGTAATTAATATTTAAAAAAAAGACTGTCCTTTATTTAAGACAGTCTCCTTTACGGCATTACATTACAACTAATTTACTGCTATTTGATGGCTTTCTACTTGGTCATTGATGTAAATTTTCAAAACATAAATACCCTTTGTTAAACCCGCTACAGAAAATGTCGCTTTGTTGTTATTAATTTGAATTTTTGATTTAGTAATACCTAAAATATTAAAAAGTTCTCCAGTTATTTTTTTAGTATTATCAGGTTGATTGTTTTGGTCTCTTAAATCTATAGTAACAATATCTTGAGACGGATTTGGATAAACAGTATAGATATTTGAAGAAGATATACCATTATCAGAGCATGAAGTAATATCAAATGATGGATAATCAACCCATTCACTCCAACCACATGCGTTTTTAACTCTAACTTTAAATCCACTGTTCCCAATGGCTAAAGGACATATCGTAGCTCGATTTCGTGAACTATTTAAAAATATAAAATTGTTGTAACGTACCCATTCCCAGTTTGCGTTATTGTTGAACTCGGTTGTACTCAATCCAGTAAATGAAGCAAAAATTTCTGTTGACGGTAAACCTGATGTTAAGCAATCTATCGGTACAATACAAGGATTTTGTGACAATCCACTACCAAAAGTAAATTCATTAAATTGTGGAAGACCAACCCAAATGGTTTTAGTTAATGTTATATTTCCACATCTTGCACCGTTATCACCTGTGCTATAAGTCAGAGTAACTTGTCCAAAAACATTTGGTAAAGCGGTTAAAGTAACATTAGGTGTTCCGTTTCCTGTTAAAGTTACCAGGTTTGCGCCTTCTATTATAGTCCAGTTGCTGAAAGTTCCACCGCTTGGACCTGAGTAGGTTGCTGATGTGCAAAGATTATTAGCTCCTATTATTTGATTATCGGCACATATATAAAAGCAGTTAGTGACTTCATCTGGAACACTAATATTTAATTCAGTTCTAAGCCAATTACCATTTCTACGGTTAAAACTAATGTGTCTTGAATTATTATTATTTGGATTAAATTGGTCGAAATGAGTAACAAAATTGTGAAATTGAGTATTTTTAGGAGCAACTGGGGGTAACGCTCCTACATAATTTCTTCTATAGTCGTTATCATTAATAGCAGTTGTTCCACTACCAATTGCTAATGCACTTGCAGTTGGAATAAAACCATAAGCATTTGAAACTAATGTTGAACCTGCTATTGGTATTGATGTTGTAGATGTTCTTTCGAAACCACCACCGTAAATATCATAAGGTAAAACATTTGATGGTTGATTTGCGGTTCTACTGGTTACTGTGATTGAAACAGGTATAAACCAAAATACTTTTTTCTTGTATTTAATACTCCCTTTATAAATTTGTTTATTTTGATTAAGATTTGTCATATACCTAGATTGAAAATCTATTTCCCAATATGACTTGCCTGGAAAAAGAGCTACAAATACAATATCTGGTCTTAATATAAGTGCTCCATAAACCGCATCAAGTATACCAATATAATTAGATAAAAAAGTATCTCTACCTGCATCTTTTATATAACTCATAATATTGCCATTATCAGGTTGTAAAACCCCACATTCGCTACCATTGACAATAGAAATGTTACGGATTGGTGCATTAGAATAGCCTTGAGGGAAACCCATACTATTGTATTCTTGTTGCCAAATTTGAAAAATACTGTTATTTATTGAATAATTTTTATTTACCCACAAATATTGCATTTGTCTTGCAGCAGGCACATCAGCGAGCGAAAACCCCTGTAAAGGAGTAACATCATAATTAAATTCTGGAATATTTGTACCCCAAACAGAATTAAATGACGCAATGTAGCCATCAGCAAAATTAAGAATTATCGGTAAAATAAGATCTCCTGTCAATAAAGCTACTGGTGTTTGTATATACAAATTTCTTAAATGCCTTGCTGAATACTGCACACTATAAGGAACGTTTGCACCTAAATGAGGTGCATCGTGCGAAACATATAATCTTGTGTCATGATTAAAATTTCTATTGAGTTCAATATCTCGTAAAGCATAACGAGCTATCAAACCACCCATACTTTGTCCCAAAACCACATTTTTAGTTGTACTTCCGTTGCTTGCTTTTTCTTGGTTTACCCATTTGATGACTTCCTCAAGTACCATAGCATTGCGCTGTAGAAAATCTACACCATTGTCCCAATCAACATAAATTATATCATAAGAATTTAGTTCTTGTTCTAACAATTGTGAACCAGAAAATGTATAATTATCAATGAAATCAATAATATTATTCTGCCCACCCTCAATTTCTCTTGAAAGAATAACACCTGGGTCAAAACCTTCCGCAACAATTAGAGGATTTTGAATATTATTACCACCTTGTCTAAATTTAACATAAACAGTTGCCGAGCCTAATCTGCCAAATACAGGAACTGTAGCTGTAATTCTTTTTTTGTAAAATTGACTTAATGGGTTATTTAGGGTTTGATTTTGTGAGGATGCTTGATTTTGTACCGAAGTTTGATTTTTATAAACATCATAATCTATTGCATTTAAACCCTTTTCAATAACCACTTTTGAATGGCTTTGAATGGTTTGACCATTTGTTAATGTTATTCTATAACGCCAAGAATAAGTGTTCGGTTGATTATAGTTTACATTGATTTGCGTATTGTAGTTTACTAAACGAAAACCTAAACCATCTCCAAAATCTATATGAATTTGTTGAATGGTACTTGTATAATTAGACAGCATTAAGTTTTGAGGTAACTTTACTTTTAGATTTAATCCTCGGTAAGTTGAAACACTTGGTGCCATCACAAACATTGACTGGTCTTGATAGGGATTTTGCCAAATACCTCTAACAAAACGGTCAGAAAATCTGTTGTTGCTGTAATTTATTCTATTCGGAAAAGCATTGTCTTCAAAACGGCTATATCTAAAATATTGTCCGCTTAAAGTAATAACGCCTTCTTCTCTTTGATTATACCACCTGTTGGCATATTCTACGGGACTAATAAAGCCGTCATTGACATTGCGAACCCTACACATTAATAGTGTTTTATAAGTGTCTGAAAGTGTTTGCGAAGTTGTTAAGGTACTATCAACCACAACACCATTAAAAGCTCGTAGATTGGTAAATTCCATACCAAAGTCTAATAAAATACCGTGAGGCACTCTATTTTTGTCTAAATTTTGATAAACTTGTAAAGTTTGATTTCTAAATTGTGTGTCAATTTCTTGTTGTGCATTGATTTGCATCGTGGCAAGAAATAGAATAATAAAGTAAACGAAATTTTTACTCACACTAAGTTTATTGTTATTTTTGAGTTCGTGAATCTTTGATTTCATATTTTTGTAAATTAATTGATTAATAATTTGTGATAGGATTGTTGATTAATGTGAAAGGAACTTACTTTGTAGGTTTCTTTCTTTTTTTGTAATAACTTATATCATAGGCTAATAGTGTTTTGAAATTAATATTCCATATCAAATCTACCTTGTCTTATTTCTACTACTTCTCCGCTATTATTGACAGCATCAAACCAAAATGTGCCCGAAATAATTGAATTTTGCAAGTCTAATCGTGTTATTTTTAATTCGCCTGTTTTAATGGTGTTTGTGTAGAAAAAGTCTGAAGCATTAATAGAATAAACTCCTCCACCTCCTGTAAAATCAATAGAGATAGTGTTGTCTATATTGAGAATGTAAGTTGAACCTGCTTCTAAATCTATTCTTTGAGTTCTAACTGATACAGTCTTTACACCTTGTCCTATATTATCTCGAATAACCAAATTAAAAAAGAATTCACCATCAATAAATTCGTAATTACATACAAGTGCAGGATTTAAACCTTCTTGCTTTGGTAAAAAAACATTACCATTAACTAAACAACCAGCGGTATTTTCTCCTGTTTGTGTTTCAGGTGGTAATTGGTCTCCGTTATTATTATCGTCATCAGAACTGCAACAACTTAATGTAATAGTTGTGAGTAAAAGTAAAAAAAAGTGTTTCATAAAATTATTGGTTTAAAAGTTAATATTTCATGTCAAATCTTCCTTGTCTAATCTCAACAACTTCGCCATTGTTATTAATAGCATCAAACCAAAATGAGCCAGAAATAATTGAATTTTGCAAGTCTAATCGTGTTATTTTTAATTCGCCTGTTTTTATTGTGTTTGTGTAGTAATTGTTTTCTAATATTGAAGAAATATAATACATTCCACCACCTCCAGTAAAATCATTTAAAACTATATTGGTATTGTTTAATACATATGTTTGTCCAACTTCTAAAGAAATTCTTCTATTTTGAACTGCAACTGTTTTCACTCCACCGTTTCTTAAATCAGAAAAATATAAATTAAAAAAGAATTCACCTTCAATAAATTCGTAATTACATACAAGAGCAGGATTTAAACCTTCTTGCTTAGGTAAAAAAACATTACCATTAACTAAACAACCAGCGGTATTCGCTCCTGTTTGGGTTTCAGGTGGTAGTTTTTCTAGTTCGGTTTTGGGTTTGTCGTCTTCTTTATCGCAACTGCTTAAAGTAAAAGTTGTGAGCAGGATTAAGAGTAGTTTTTTCATAGCCTAATATCTTATAAATGAATATTTTGTAAATTTTTAAAAAAAATAAAAACAGTTTATCAAGATGTTTAACATTAAATTGTTAAATTTTCATAGTTCCTATTTTTCATAATTTTGAAAGATGAATTGAACAAAGTTGAACGGTTGTTTAATTTGATTTTTTACTGAAAGACTGTTCGCTTTTCGAATGGTCTTTCTTTTTTAATTTTTTTTCTATTTCATTTGTTATATAATTTTAGTTAGTGTATTGCATATCAAATCTTCCATTAGTAATACTAATAGTTTCTTCTGTTAAAATATCCTTTGCTTCAAATTCAAACGTGCCTGACATAATGAAGTTTTGAGTATCAAATCGTGTAAAATGAATTTGACCTGTATAGTTGGTGTTTGTTTCATATTGAGTTATACCTCCAATATTTGTTGAATATGTGCCATTTCCACCAACAAAATCATCTTCTAAAAAATCACTAATGTTAAGTGTGTAAGTTTGTCCTTCTTGTATGTTAATTTTACTCAAAGAAATTTGCCCATCTTTAAAACCACTTTGCGTGTTTTCATCCCAATTAATAACAAGATAGAATTCACCATCAACAAATTGATAAAAATTGTTAAAGCTTGAATTATCAACAAAAGCTTTGCCGTTGACTAAACAGCCAATAGTTTGTGCACCAATTTGTGTGGCTGGAGGAAGTTTTTCTAGTTCTGTTTTGGGTTTGTCGTCTTCTTTATCGCAACTGCTTAAAGTAAAAGTTGTGAGCAGGATTAACAGTAGTTTTTTCATAGCCTAATATCTTATAAATGAATATTTTGTAAATCTATAAAAAAAAAAAAACAGCTTTACCATTTTTTTTAACATTTAATTGTTAAAGTTTTTCTTATGATTTGTTTGCTTTATTTAAAATTATAGTAAACAAAGTGAAATAGTTTATAAATCCATAGACTTTCAAAGACCTTTTACTCCTTAAACAGTCTTTTTTGGTTTATTTTATTGAAATTGTACTGTAGTTATTTTATTTTGTATTGAATCGCTCGTCATCGTTTTCAATGATGTGAAAGAACAATGAACCATAAAATCGAGAATGCAAGAAGCTACGTTTCCTAACGGAGAAAAAATATTTACATTACCTACAGGTGTTTCACTCCTACTCTTTTATGCCATTGCGTTACAATGTGGTGCCACGGTAGCGATTGTTAAAAGAGAAACCAACTCTTGGAAATGGACACTTATCCAGCTTTTTGGCATGGGAATTCTCGCTTATTTGTTTGCTTTTGTTGGTTATTCGCTCTTAAACTAAATCAACAAATGTTAATTTTTTTGTCATTCAATAATGACAATCAATACCTTATAAAGTAAGCTCATTTTTTTATTATTTATAATTTGTCTAAATAAAATTTAGCTTCTATATTTGCAATGTAGATTTAATCTAAATAAAAATGAAAAATACATTTGCATTGCTGTTACTTACTTTTTGTTTCCTATCTCAAGCTCAAGAAAACGATCTAGCTTACAATGACACAATAAAAAGATTGGCTCCAGTGATTCTTACACCAAAACAACAAAGCCCAGAAAGAATGCCAGAAATAAAAGAAAACGTACTTTTTTCTGGTAAAAAAAATGAGGTTTTGAAACTTTCAAACATCAATGGAAATTTCACCACTAATAATGCCAGAGAAATTTTTGCTAGAATTCCGGGTGTTACTATTTGGGAAAATGAAGGTTCAGGTATTCAAATCAATGTTGGAGTTCGCGGTCTAAGTCCAAACAGAAGCTGGGAATTAAACACAAGACAAAATGGCTATGATATTTCATCGGATGTTTTTGGTTACCCTGAAGCCTATTACAATCCTCCGTTAGAAGCGGTTGAGACTATAGAATTGGTTCGTGGTGGTTCTTCTTTGCAATTTGGACCACAATTTGGCGGCATGCTAAATTATGTGTTGAAAAGAGAAACCAAAAAGAAGTTTTCATTTGAAACACAAAACACTGTTGGAAGTTATGGTTTGATGAGTAGCTACAACGCCATTGGTGGGAATTTTAAAAAGTTCTCCTATTATGTATACAATCATTCCCGAAGCGCCGATGGTTGGAGAGAAAACAGTGAATACACAGTTCGAAATACGCACGCATTTGTGGAATATCGTTTCACGGAGAACACCAAACTATCAGCTGAATACACCAACATGGATTATCAAATGCAACAAGCTGGCGGTTTAACCGATGAACAATTTAACGCCAATCCAAGACAATCGTTACGAGAGCGAAACTGGTTTGGCACGCCTTGGAATGTGTTTTCGATAAATTTTGACACTAAAATAAATGATAATTTTACTTCAAACACGAAACTATTTGGACTTATCGGTGAACGAAATAGTGTGGGTTTTATTGGTACGCCAAATGTTGTAGATGATCTAACAAACCGTAGAGTAGATCGCGATTTATATGAAAATTATGGATTAGAAAATAGAAATATTTATAAATACAAATTAGGAAAAATCAATAATAATCTCGCCTTTGGTGTGCGTTTGTATAAAGCCAATACGCAACGACTTCAAGATGGTCGTGGTACAACAGGTTCTGATTTTGATATATCAATTGATGGACGCTACGTTCGTGATTTAAACTTTACAACCGAGAATGTAGCCGTTTTTGCTGAAAATCAATTTAAAGTAACTGAAAAATTTAGCGTGACACCAGGAGTTCGTTATGAATACATTCAAAATTCGGGCGATGGCCGATTTGGAATTAGTAACGGAAATGATGTTGCTATGCCCAATAAAAACATTTCAAGAAGTCAACCGCTTTTTGGATTGGGATTAGAATATAAATTTAGAACGACCAATATTTATGCGAATATTACACAAGCGTTTAGACCTGTTTTATTTTCCGATTTTACACCGCCAGCGGTTACTGACGTTATTGATCCAAATCTAAAAGATGCTAGCGGTTTCAATGCCGATTTAGGTTTTAGAGGAACATTTAAAAACTACTTAAACTTTGATTTTAGTTTGTTCTATCTGAGCTACAACAATAGAATTGGCGGTATCAGACAGTTTGTAAACAATGATCCTACTCAAGGCACTTTCCTTTTTAGAACCAATCTTGGAGAAACAGTAAACAAAGGAATTGAAGGATTTGCCAACTTAAATATTACACGATTATTCGAAATTGAAAAACCCTTTGGAAATTTAGATTTCTTTGCATCGGTGAGTTTTATTGATAGTCGTTATACTGATTTTAAAATTTTTACCGTAGTTCCAATACCAGATAGTAATCCACCAAGTGCAACTATTAGAGAAACCAATCTTTCTGGTAATAGAGTAGAAAACGCGCCGAGATATATTCATAATTTTGGTCTTTCTTGGAGTAATAATAACATATCGGCAACAGCACAATACAGAATGTCTGGGCGAATTTTTACCGATGCTAATAATACTACGACACCTTCAACTAATGGCGTAACAGGAATTTTAGACGATTATCGTGTTTTTGATTTATCGACTGAATATAAATTCCTGAAAAACTATAACATTCGTGCCGGAATTAATAATTTATTTGATGAAGAATATGCCACACGAAGAGCTGGCGGTTATCCTGGACCAGGAATTTTGCCAGGCGAAGGAAGAACATTCTATATTTCGATAGGCGCTAAACTTTAACATAAAAAAGGTTCTCTAAAGTTAGAGAACCTTTTACATTTGTACTATGGATATTCAAGAAATATTGGTTTATGTAGTTTTGATTGTGGCGCTTGGTTTTCTTGTGAGAAAGTTTTTTTGGAAATCAAAATCAAAGAAAAACTGCGGTAATGGCGATTGTGGTTGTCATTAACCCAAAGCCACATCTAGTGTCATCATTACTATAAATCCGCTTATTAAACCCAATGCAGCAATATCAGTATTCTTATCTTGTTGGGTTTCGGGAATTACTTCTTCTACAACTACAAATATCATGGCGCCAGCGGCAAAGGCTAAAGCATAAGGTAAAAGTGGTGTAAAAAATGTTACAGCAACTGCACCCAAAACACCAGCAATAGGTTCAACAATAGCCGAAGACTGACCATACATAAAACTTTTCCAACGACTCATTCCCATTCTGCGCAATGGCATAGAAACGGCAATACCTTCAGGAAAATTTTGAATTCCAATTCCGATAGCTAAAGTAACAGCACCAGCGATTGATGCTTCGGGAATTCCAGCAGCAACTCCGCCAAAAAGCACTCCAACCGCCAAACCTTCCGGAATATTATGCAATGTTATGGCTAAAACTAACAATGTCGTTCGTTGCCATGGCGATTTTACGCCTTCCGTTTCTTTAAAATTAATGTGTAAATGAGGAAGCAATTTATCCAATCCAAAAATAAATAAAGCACCCAAAGCAAACCCTACAGCTGCTGGAATTACTTTTACAAATCCTTCGCCTTTACTCATTTCAATGGCTGGCGCCAATAAGCTCCAAAAACTGGCTGCTATCATCACACCACCTGTAAAACCTAACATTCCATCAAGAACAACACGGTTCATATTCTTAAAAAAGAAAACAAACGATGCACCAAATGCCGTTAAAAACCAAGTAAATAATGTAGCATATAAAGCCGCTAAAACTGGATTTATACTTTCGAAATAGTCTATTATTGTTTCAAACATAATTAGTGAACGTATAAGTTAGTTGCTATTTTGTTAGATATCGTAATATGTTTTGAATTGACCTCAACCAATAATGTGTCATCAAAACTTTCTTTTTCTTTCACTACAAAAGTGGAACCCAAAGCTATTTTTTGTTTGTCTAAATATTTCAAAAAATCGGAAGACGAATCTTTTACACCAATACATCGATATTCTTTGTTTAATTCAACTTCTGAAAGCAATAGTTTAGTCACTTTTTTTATTTCACCGTCAGCATTTGGAATGGGATCGCCATGTGGATCAAAATCAGGAAATCCTAAAAAACTATCCAACTTATTAATTAAAGATTCTGATTTAATATGTTCTAATTCTTCGGCAATATCATGTACTTCATCCCAAGAAAAATGCAACTTTTCGACCAAAAAAACTTCCCACAATCTGTGTTTTCTAACAATCATTTTAGCCGAATGAAATCCTTTCTCTGTAAGTGTAACACCTTGGTATTTCTGATAGGAAACCAATTCTTTGTCAGAAAGTTTTTTTAACATGTCAGTCACAGAAGATGCCTTAGTGTCTAACATCGCTGCAATTGCATTTGTATTTACTCCTTTGGGTGAAACCAGTGATAAGTGATAAATTACTTTTAAGTAGTTTTCTTCAGAGGTTGTCATTTGAATTTTTTTATCAAAAATACAAATTTTTAGAAAAGCAAATAAAATATTTAGATAAATCTAAAAATTAATTGCATTTTGGACAAATACCTGTAACTGTGAAATTAAATGATTTAACGGTATAATCTTTAGAAAGTTGAATTACGGGTTTTACCATTTCTATACAAGTTGTAGTCTTGCATTTTTCGCAATTAAAATGAATATGGTCATGAGAATGATGTGCTGTATGATTGCAAGCGGCATATTTTATAGTACCATCAGAGGTTACCACTTTATGCACATTATCTTCATTAACTAAACGTTCAAGAACTCTGTAAATGGTAACTCTATCGCATACACCATTTGTTAAAGTTAGTAACTCAGCATGAGATAAAGCCGCTTCTGCATTTTTCAATACGTTTAAAATAGTGGTTTTGGCAGTGGTATTTCTAAATTGTTTCATAAAAATATTATTGCAACAATGTTGCATTAATAAAAAAATATTTATATTTGCAACTCAATTGCATTAACAAAGGTATAAAAATGAAACACACAACTCAAAAATTATATGATTTTTTAGGAATTTCGAGTGCAACCTTGTGTTTAGTTCATTGTTTATTTGTTCCTTTTCTTGCCATTCTTCCTTTGAGTACTTTTAAGAGCATTTGGATAGATATCCTATTTTGTAGTATTGCTTTGCTAGCCACGTCTAAAATTATAATGTCGCCATGTACGAAAACTGTAAAATTAATTTTAGGCATATCTATTTCAATTATTTTGGTTAGTGTAATGATTGAAATCATTTTACATACTCATTTTGAAGGCATGCTACTTGGCGGAATAGGATTGATTATTGGTCATGGTTTAAATTATAAAAATCATAAACATTAATTCTAAATTATGGAACATAACGAAAGAAGAGAATTTATAAAAATGAGTGCCTTAGCGTTTGCTGGAATCGCATTACAACTTAATTCGATTAGTGCGTTTGCTCAACAATCTAATTTATTTCAAGGAAAAAGTATAAATCCTGGATTAAATTGGGATTCATTTCTATCAAAAGTAACCAAATTAGCTAGTGAACAATTTGAGCCAAATTGGAACCAAAAAGAGTACATAAAAGCAGTGCAAGCACTTTTGCTCCAGTGTAAATTTCCCGAATTTGAAAATGTAAAAAAAGAGTTTGTTGGTTATACAGATAAAAATAAAAACTGGTTTGAACATTCGTTGCTTCATAAAGAGTTTAATTTTCAAGTGTCATTATTGCAATTTGAAAAAGGCGAATACATCTCACATCACAATCATCCTGACATGTGCGGTGTCATCAATATGGTTACTGGAAATGCCTTGGTGAAAAACTATACACTTCACAAAGAACTCGAAAAAACAAAAAAGCAATCTTACAATGGACAAACCTATACTTTAAAATCATGTGTGCTTGAAGAAACCAAAAAAGAAATTCTAACACCTGGAAACACCAGTATCTTGACTTCAACAAAAGGAAATATTCACTCTTTAATGCCTAATGAATTTACGCAATTAGTAGATGTTTTTACGCCTGCCTACAACGAAAAAAATGAAGCAGCTTCGATTTGGTACCAAGTTAATGAAGAAATAAATTTTGAAAATAATCCTAAACTATTTGAAGCAGAATATGCATTATCATAATTATGAAAAAATTACCCGTAACCGTCTTATCAGGTTTTCTTGGTGCCGGAAAAACCACTTTACTCAATCATATTCTTCATAACAAAGAAGGATTAAAAGTTGCCGTCATTGTCAACGACATGAGCGAAGTAAATATTGATGCCAATTTAGTGAAAGCCGAAAACACTTTGTCTAGAACCGAAGAGAAATTAGTAGAAATGAGCAACGGCTGTATTTGTTGCACACTTCGAGAAGATTTAATGCTTGAGGTAGAAAAACTGGCCAAAGAAAATCGCTTTGATTATTTACTTATCGAAAGTACTGGAATATCTGAACCTATTCCCGTTGCTCAAACGTTCACTTTTGTAAATGAAGAAGAAAATATCGATTTGTCGCGTTTTAGCTATATCGACACCATGGTTACTGTTGTTGACGCTTTTAACTTTTTCAAAGATTTTGGTAGTGCCGAAACTTTGAAAGATATAAAAGCATCAGACATAGAAAATGACGAAAGAACTATTGTAAACCTTTTGGTTGACCAGATAGAATTTGCCAATGTCATTATTTTAAACAAAACCGATTTAGTTACCAAAACTGAATTAGAATTACTTGAAGCATCAATAAAAAAATTAAATCCTGTTGCCAAAATCATCCATTCAGAAATGGGAAAAATTCAACCTAAGGAAATTATGAATACAGGTTTATTTAACTATGAAGAAGCTGAAGTTTCTGCTGGATGGATACAAGAACTAGAAGGAATTCATACTCCTGAAACCGAAGAATATGGCATCAGTTCGTTTGTTTTTAGAGATTACAGACCATTTCATCCGTATCGTTTTTGGGAATTTATTTCCAATTTTCCCTCAACAATTATCAGAAGTAAAGGATTGTTTTGGATTGCTTCAAGACCCGATCAAGCATTAAATTGGTCTCAAGCTGGCGGCTCAATAAAATCAGAAGGTGCTGGAGTTTGGTGGGCAAGTATGCCGTTTTCTGAACGTATAAAGTTTCAAAATTTTGTAGACAATCAAGAAATTATAGAAGAACGTTGGTCGTTAGATTTTGGCGATAGATTAAACGAGTTAGTCTTTATAGGAATTAAGATGAATGAAGCCGAAGTTAGAAATCAATTAGTTAGCTGTATTTGTAATGATGATGAGTTAATGGAATTACAAGATGGTTTCTTCTCAAGTAAAGACCCATTTCCAGTTCCAAAACAATTCTATGAAAATAACAATGGTCGTGCTGTTTTTCATGACTAAATCACTTGGTTTTTGGTTAAATTAGTGATTAATCGGCTTGTTGAAATAGCAAGCCGATTTTATTTGTGTTAATCAAAATTAATTTTTAGTTTTGTCTAAATATTTTATGTTAAAATGAAAAAAATTATTTTTATAGTTTATATTTTATCACTCTCAACTTTTGCTCAAACTACAACTGATACCGTTTCAAAAAAAGAAACCAATGAGCTTGAAGAAGTAGTAATTTCAGGAACTTTAAAAGCGGTAAAACGATTAGAAACGCCAGTTCCTGTTGAAGTCATTACAACTACATTCTTAAAGCAAAATCCGACCAGTACTGTTTTTGATGCTTTGCAAAACGTAAACGGTTTGCGTCCTCAAAATAATTGTAATGTTTGTAATACTGGCGACATTAGAATAAATGGTCTTGATGGTCCGTATACCATGGTTACTATAGACGGAATGCCTATTGTTAGTGCGCTCGGAACGGTGTATGGTTTATCAGGAATTCCAAATTCTATGATTGAACGAATTGAAGTAGTAAAAGGTGCTGCGTCTACACTATATGGTAGTGAAGCTGTTGGCGGATTAATCAATATTATTACCAAAAAATCAAAGACTGCGTCATTATTTACCGCTGATATGTTTACTACTTCTTGGTTAGAGAATAATATTGACTTAGGTTACAAGGCATCTATCGGCAAAAAAGTGGATGCGCTTTTCGGGGTTAATTATTTTTCATATAACAATCCAATAGACAATAACAACGATAATTTTACAGACATTGCGCTGCAAGACCGCGTTTCCTTTTTTAGTAAATGGAACATCAATCGAAAATCAGAAAAAGAGTTTAGTATCGTTTCCCGCTATCTATATGAAGATCGTTGGGGTGGCGAAATGCAATGGAACAAAAATTTTCGTGGCGGCGATGAAGTATATGGCGAAAGCATTTACACCTCGCGTTATGAACTTTTAGGAAAGTATCAATTGCCCGTAGCAGAAAAGATGTACCTGCAATTTTCATTCATTAGCCACGACCAAAATTCGGTTTATGGAAATTCATTTTATTTAGCCAATCAAAAAATTGGGTTTGGACAATTTCTTTGGGATAAGAACATAAAAAATCATTCACTACTTTTTGGAAGTGCTTTTCGTTATCAATTTTATAATGATAATACGCCAGCAACTGCCACTTCTGACCATTCCAAAATCTACAGTCTTTTTGTACAAGACGATATAAAATTTTCTGAAAAGACAGGATTACTACTCGGTTCTCGTTATGATTATAACTCAGCTCACGGCTCCATTTTTACACCACGAATTGCATTGAAATGGAAACCTACGCAAGAGGATATTTTGCGATTAAATTTTGGAACCGGTTTCAGGGTTGTTAATTTATTTACAGAAGATCATCAAGCACTTTCAGGCGCAAGAGAAGTAGTTTTGGTCGACAATTTAGAGCCAGAAACATCGTATAATGTCAACTTAAATTACTTAAAAAAATATAAATTGGAAAGCTTAGGAGTTCTAAATTTAGAAATGTCTTCGTGGTATACTTATTTTACCAATAGGATATTTGCGAATTATGACCTCAATCCCAATCAAATTATTTACGACAACTTAAATGGTTTTTCGAAAATTTTTGGTCTAAGTGCGAATGCCGATTGGATAACTCCATTTGGTGTAAAAGCCACAGTTGGCGCTAGTTATTTTGACCCAATAACACAGCAAGATGGTGTATCTTTTGTGCCTTTGTTTACCGAAAAATATTCGTTGAACTGGGCGATTAATTATGAAATACCCGAATGGTTTCTTTCCTTTGATTATACTGGAAATCTTACTGGTCCGATGCGATTACCATTACTTAGCGAACTTGATCCACGCCGCGAATATTCGCAACCTTTTAGTATTCAAAACATACAGTTTACATATAAAAAATTCAAAAATCTTGAAATTTATTCTGGCGTGAAAAACATTTTTAATTGGACACCCAATCGCGGAAATCCTTTTTTAATAGCAAGAGCCAACGATCCATTTGACCAAAATGTTCAATTTGATGGCAACGGAAATGCGGTTCCAACTGCCGATAATCCGTTTGGTTTAACCTTTGATCCAACCTATGCATATGGTCCAAATCAAGGCGCTCGTTTTTTTGTCGGATTAAGATACCACATTGATTAACGTTTATTTCATTTTTTATAAGGCTTAGAATCATTACTTTTGAGCCATGCAGAAATACGATTACATTTTTACTGGCTCGGGTTTATCAGCATTGATGACGGTTTATGAAATGATAGTGTCTGATAAATTTCAGGATAAAACCATTTTATTATTGGATGAAAATCCAAAAAAGAGCAATGACAGAACCTGGTGTTTTTGGGACGATACCGCTATGTTTGATTCTATTTTGTCAAAAAAATGGGATTACGCCCTTTTTGCCAATGAAAATTTTCAACGAAATCTTGACCTGAAACATTATCAATATAAAATGATGCGTGGCTTGGATTTCTACAACATGATTTTTGATTTAATCTCTAAAAATAAAAACATCCATTTTGCCCACAAAAAAGTAATCCATTTTCAAGAATTTGACGACTATTGTGAAGTAAAAACAACTTCAAACGGTTTGGAAGAAATTTACAAATGTGATAAAATTTTTAATTCCATATTCAACCCAGAACTAGTAAAGAAACAATCGGAATATCCATTATTACAACAACATTTTATTGGCTGGTTTATCAAAAGTAAAGAAGCTGTTTTTAATCCAAACGCAGCAACTTTTATGGATTTTTCCGTGGAACAAAGAGGAAACACACGTTTTATGTATATTCTGCCGACTTCTTCGACCGAAGCATTACTAGAGTATACACTTTTTTCAGCCGACTTGCTTGCAACCGAAGAATATGAAACCGAAATCAAAAAATACATTCAAAAATTAGGAATTACTGATTACGAAATCGTCGAAAAAGAACAAGGAAATATTCCTATGACGTGTTACAAATTTTGGAAACACAACACCAAAAACATTATTAACATCGGTTCTGCTGGTGGTTGGACAAAAGCAAGTACTGGTTTTACATTTAAAAATGTCACCAAAAAATCGAAATCGCTGGTTTCCTTTCTACTACTTGAAACTGATTTTACAAAATTCCATAAAATGGATAAATTTTGGCTTTATGATTTACTTTTTATTGACGTTTTACATAAAAATAATGAATTAGGTTCAAAAATATTTTCTTCTCTTTTCAAAAAAGGAAATCCCACCATGATCTTTAAATTTTTAGATGAAGAAACAACTTTGTGGGAAGATGTTGTTATAATGTCAAAATGTCCATCATTACCATTTTTAAAAGCTTTATTTAAAAGAATGTTGTAAAGTAGTACCGTTAACAACTGTTAAATTTTATAAAATATAGTTTTCAATCCAAAAGTTATGGCTAGTTTTGGCCATTCAAAATATAATAATGAACAAGATTATTGCACAATTACATCATCATCATTCTTGCAACCAGGCGAGTTAATGATGTATTGTAGCTAATCAAATAACATAATTAAAAACCCGTCTGAGTATATCAAGTCGGGTTTTTTGTATTTATACACTTCGCGATATACTCAGATTTTATTCTAAATTAAAAAATGAGTACTTTAAAAATTGCGGTTCAAAAAAGTGGCCGACTGAGTGAAAAATCACTCCAACTTCTAGAAGAATGTGGCATCAAAATTTCTAATGGCGAACGAAAACTGAAAGCTGTTGCCCAAAACTTTCCTATCGAAATTTTATTCTTGCGTGACGATGATATTCCGCAATATGTAGAACAAGGCGTTGCTGATATCGGAATTCTAGGCGAAAATGAAGTTTGGGAAAAAGACAAAGAAGTAAAAATTATCCAACAATTAGGTTTTGCAGGTTGTAGAATGTCGTTGGCTATACCAAAAGACGAAATCTATACCGATTTAAACTATTTCGAAGGCAAGCGTATTGCCACAAGTTACCCAAAAATTCTGATTGATTTTTTTGCCAAAAACAACATTTCAGTTTTCATCGAAGAAATCAGCGGAAGCGTTGAAATTGCTACAAGTATTGGTCTAGCTGATGCCGTTTTTGATATTGTCAGCACCGGAAGTACACTTTTAATGAACGGATTGAAAGAAGTAGCAACCGTTACTAAAAGTGAAGCGGTTTTAATTTCAAATCCAAATCTAACACCAGAAAATCAAGCAATTCTTGATAAATTATTGTTCAGAATGCAAGCCGTTCGCGAAGGTAAACAGAACAAATATATTTTGTTGAACGCACCAAATTCTGCTATCGAAAAAATTTGTTCATTATTACCCGGAATGAAATCACCAACTATTTTACCACTAGTAAATAAAGATTGGAGCAGTTTGCACTCGGTTATAAAAGAAGACGATTATTGGGAAATTATTGAACAACTCAAAAATCTTGGTGCCGAAGGAATTTTAATTATTCCAATAGAAAAAATGATTCGATAATTCAATAAAATAATCATGAAAACTTACATAAATCCAAATGCAGAACAATGGAACGAATTGGCAAAACGCAAAACCGTTGCTACTGCCGATTTAAACGAAACCGTGAAAGCTGTTTTTAACGACATCCAAAAAAACGGAAGCAAAGCTGTAAAAAAATACACCAGTTATTTTGATGGTGTATCAATAGAAAATTTTGCAGTAACTCCATCAGAAATTGAAAATGCGGTTGCCCAAATTCCAACCGAATTAAAAAATGCGATCCAAATTGCAGCAGATAATATTTCGAAATTTCACAGTTCTCAAAAAGAAATTCCGACTAAAATCGAAACCACTTCAGGTGTTTTTTGTTGGAGAGAAAGTCGTGCGATCGATACTATCGGAATTTATATTCCAGGCGGAACAGCTCCACTTTTTTCAACAGTTTTAATGTTGGCAATTCCGGCAAAATTGGCAGGTTGCAAAAACATAATTTTGTGTTCGCCACCAGACAAAAACGGCAACATTAATCCAGCGATTTTGTATGCCGCACAATTGACAGGTGTAACTCAAATGTATAAAGTTGGAGGTATTCAAGCGATTGCAGCAATGACTTTTGGAACTGATGAAATTCCGAAAGTTTCAAAAATATTCGGACCAGGAAATCAATATGTAACTGCTGCCAAACAATATTCGCAACAATTAGGATTAGCTATCGATATGCCAGCTGGACCAAGTGAGTTATTAGTAATTGCCGATGCAAGTTGTGATCCAGAGTTTGTGGCATCCGATTTACTTTCGCAAGCAGAACATGGAGGTGATAGTCAGGTAATTTTGGTTACTAATTCAGAAGAAATTGTATCAAAAGTGACATTAGCTATCGGAAATCAGAAAGCCATTTTACCACGAGAAGCAACAGTAGAAAAAGCATTAGAAAACAGTCGTGCTTTGGTTTTTGAAGATATTAAAACAGCAATAGAATTCAGTAATTTTTACGCACCAGAACATTTGATTTTAGCTATTGAAAATGCTGAAGATAAAATCAATTTAATCGAAAATGCAGGTTCAATTTTCCTAGGAAATTATAGTTGTGAAAGTGCTGGAGATTATGCCAGCGGAACCAATCACACTTTGCCAACCAATGGTTATGCTAAAAATTACAGTGGCGTTTCGTTAGACAGTTTTGTAAAGAAAATTACAATTCAAAAATTAACATCACAAGGTATTCAAAATCTTGGGCCAACAATAGAAATTATGGCTGCTGCAGAGCAATTAGACGCACACAAAAACGCAGTTTCCATCCGATTAAAAAAATTACAAAATGGATAATATCACTAATTTAATTCGAAAAAATATTCTCTCGCTTACGCCTTATTCGAGTGCGCGCGACGAATACAAAAGCAATGAAGGCATCTTTTTGGACGCCAATGAAAATCCGTTTGGGAAATTAAATCGTTATCCCGATCCTTACCAATGGCGATTAAAACAAATCCTAAGCAGTCAGAAGAAAGTCGGAATTGAAAATATCTTAATTGGAAATGGAAGCGACGAAATTATCGATTTGGTGCAACGTGTTTTTTGCGAACCTAATGAAGATAAAATCATCATTTGTCCACCAACCTATGGCATGTATGAAGTTTACGGAAATATTAATAATCTAGAAATTATTTCGATTCCATTAACCGAAGATTTTCAATTAAATACTGAGGCCATTTTAGCTACAAAAGCAAAAATTTTACACTTGTGTTCACCCAACAATCCGACTGGAAATTCATTAGAAAATCTAGAATTTATAATTGAAAATTTCAACGGAATTGTGTTTTTAGACGAAGCGTACATTGACTTTAGTGAACAACCTTCGTTGGTTTCAAAAATTAAGCAATATCCCAATTTAATTGTTTCACAAACCTTCAGTAAAGCGCGAGGTTTAGCGGCAGTTCGAGTTGGAATTGCTTATGCCAGTGACACCATTATTTCAGTATTGAATAAAGTAAAACCACCATATAATGTTAGTCAGTTAAACCAAGAAGCCGCAGTACAATCGCTTGCTGACGAAGCCAATTTCAAATCAAATGTGCAACTGATAAAATCAGAACGAGAATTGCTAAAACAATCTCTTTTGGCATTAGATTTTGTGTCGAAAATTTATCCTTCAGATGCTAATTTTTTATTGGTCGAAATGGAAAATGCAACCGCCATTTACAACAGTTTAATCGAACAACAAATCATTACACGCAACCGAAGTTCGGTAGTTGAAAATACCATTCGAATTACCATTGGAACACCAAGAGAAAACCAACAATTATTGTATGCTTTAAATTTAGTTATGTCATGAAGAAGGTATTATTTATAGATAGAGATGGCACGTTAATCATCGAGCCACCAATCGATTTTCAAGTCGATAGTTTAGAAAAATTGGAGTTTTATCCACAAGTTTTTCAGTACTTATCACGCATTGCAAAAGAACTCGATTATGAGTTGGTTATAGTGACCAATCAAGACGGAATGGGAACCGATTCGTTTCCAGAAAACACGTTTTGGCCAGCACAAAATAAAATGATGAAAGCGTTTGAAAACGAAGGAATTCAATTTTCTGATGTTATTATTGATGTGTCATTTCCAGAGCAAAATTTGCCAACAAGAAAACCCGGAACTGCGTTATTGCAACAATATGTGAAAGGCAATTACGATTTAAAAAATTCCTTCGTAATTGGAGATAGAGTTACTGATATTCAATTAGCAGAAAATTTAGGAAGTCAGGCGATATTTATTTCGGCTACAGCCCATGAAAAAGCGGTTTTATCAACGACTTCTTGGGAAACTATTTATCAATTTTTAAAGGAACAACCTCGAGTTGGAAAATTAATTCGAACAACAAAAGAAACCGAAATTGCGGTCGAAATCAATTTGGATGGCAACGGAAAAAGCAACATCAATACTGGTTTAGGATTTTTTGACCACATGCTCGACCAAATTGCCAAACATGGAAATATCGATTTGAACATTAGCGTAAAAGGCGATTTGTATGTTGATGAACACCATACGATTGAAGATGTTGGAATTGCTTTGGGAGATGTTTTTTCACAAGCTTTAGGTTCGAAAAAAGGCATTACACGTTATGGATTTTTACTTCCGATGGACGATTGTTTGTCGCAAGTGGCTATTGATTTTGGCGGTCGTTCGTGGTTGGTTTGGAATACAAAATTCAGCAGAGAAAAAATCGGAGAAATGCCAACCGAAATGTTCTCACACTTTTTTAAATCGTTTTGCGATGGCGCCAAATGCAATTTGAATATCAAAAGTGAAGGCGAAAACGAACACCACAAAATAGAATCGATTTTCAAAGCATTTGCAAAAGCAATAAAAATGGCAGTGCAAAAAGACGGAACAAACGGCATACCAAGCACTAAAGGAATTTTATGATAGCAATAGTAAAATACAACGCAGGCAATATTCTTTCGGTTAAAAATGCGATAGAAAGATTGGGTTATTCCTCCATCGTTACTGATGACGAAACTATTCTAAAATTAGCCGAAAAAGTAATTTTCCCTGGCGTTGGCGAAGCAAGTTCGGCGATGAAGTATTTGAAGGAAAAAGGTTTGGATGAAGTAATCAAAAATCTAACGCAACCAGTTTTAGGAATTTGCCTCGGTCAACAATTATTATGTAAATTTTCGGAAGAAGGAAACACCGAATGTTTAGGAGTTTTTGATACAACCGTTAAGAAATTTGAACCCAAATTGAAAGTACCACACATCGGCTGGAATAATATTTCAAAGTTAAACTCTGAATTGTTTGAGGGAATTGCATCTGATGAAAATTTCTATTTTGTACACAGTTTTTATGCCGAAATCTGTCAAGAAACCACAGCGGTTTGCGATTATATCGTTCCGTTTAGCGCTTCGATGCAAAAGGATAATTTCTATGCCACACAATTTCATCCTGAAAAATCATCCAGCGAAGGCGAACGATTATTACTAAACTTTTTGAAATTATAAATACGCAAAAAATGTTAACCATTAAGATATTAAGTTGCATTAAGATTTATACTTAATTTTCTTAATTCACTTAATGGTTTAAAAAAAAAGTAAATGGTAAACAAATTATGAGAATCATTCCAGCCATAGACATCATCAACGGAAAATGCGTCCGATTGACCAAAGGCGATTATGCCACGCAAAAAATATATAACGAAAATCCGCTAGAAGTTGCCAAATATTTTGAAGACAACGGTATCGAATATTTGCATTTAGTGGATTTGGACGGAGCAAAATCACAGCAAATTGTCAACCATAAAGTGTTGTATCAAATTGCTAGCAAAACCAAATTGAAAATCGATTTTGGTGGCGGATTGAAACAACGAAAAGACCTCGAAATTGCTTTTGAAAACGGAGCCAATCAAATTACAGGCGGAAGCATTGCTGCAAAAAATCCAATCGAATTTTTAGAATGGTTGACTGAATTTGGAAGTGACAAAATCATTTTGGGCGCCGATTGTTTGAATAGAAAAATTGCTACTCATGGTTGGTTAGAAACTTCTGAATTGGATGTTGTTGATTACATTTCAGATTATGTTTCAAAAGGAATTTCAACAGTTATTTGTACCGATATTTCCAAAGATGGAATGCTGCAAGGAACGTCTAATGAATTGTATTCTAATATTTTAGAAAAGACAAAAGTCAACTTAATCGCAAGTGGTGGTGTTACAACGATTTCCGATTTAGAACTTTTAAAAACTATAGGTTGCGAAGGCGCAATCATCGGAAAAGCATTGTATGAAGGCACAATAAAAATCGAAAATCTACGCGAATTATGTTAAAGAAAAGAATCATTCCGTGTTTGGATATTAAAGACGGACGCGTTGTAAAAGGCGTTCAATTTCTTGAACTGAAAGATGCAGGAAATCCAGTGGAGTTGGCTTCGTTTTATTCTAAAAACGGTGCAGACGAATTGGTGTTTTTAGACATCAGTGCGACCTTGGAAAAGCGAAAAACATTAGCCGAAATGGTAACGCAATTGTCGAAAGAAATCAATATTCCGTTTACGGTTGGCGGTGGAATTCAATCGGTTGAAGATGCGCGATTATTACTGCAATCTGGTGCCGATAAAGTCAGTATTAATTCCGCTGCCGTTTTAAATCCAGATTTGATTTCGCAAATTTCAGATGCTTTTGGAAGTCAGAGTTTAGTAGTTGCTATCGACATCAAAAAAGTGGAAAATGATTGGCTTGTTTTCAGCAAAGGCGGAACAGAAAGCACGGAAATTTTAGCCATCGATTGGGCAAAAAAAGTCGAAAAATTAGGCGCAGGCGAATTACTAGTAACCTCAATGAACAACGATGGTTCGAAAAACGGATTTGCATTAGACATTACCAATGCCATCAGCGAAGCCGTTTCTATTCCAGTAATTGCTTCTGGTGGCGCAGGAAATTCGCAGCATTTTATAGATTTATTTACCAAAACCGAAGTCAGCGCCGGATTAGCAGCAAGTATTTTTCACTTTAATGAAGTGCCGATTTCCGAATTAAAAAACGTTTTAAAAACTCAAAATATTCCCATCAGATGAAGATAGATTTCTCAAAAAACAACGGATTAATTCCAGTAATTATTCAAAATAACGAAACAAAACAAGTTTTAATGTTGGGTTATATGAACGAAGAAGCGTTGCAAAAAACACAAAAAGAAAATGTGGTGACATTCTTTAGCCGAAGCAAAAATAGGTTGTGGACCAAAGGTGAATCTTCGGCGAATTTCTTAAAAGTAATTTCCATAAAAGAAGATTGCGATCAAGATGCATTGCTCATCCAAGTAATTCCCGACGGACCAACATGCCACAACGGAACGACTTCTTGTTTTGCCAACGAAGCCCAAATTTCATTTCTAAATGAACTAGAGAATATTATAGATGATCGCATTTCAAATCCAAATTCAGAATCGTATGTAGCATCTTTATTTCAAAAAGGAATTAATAAAATCGCCCAAAAAGTAGGAGAAGAAGCAGTTGAATTAATTATTGAAGCCAAAGATAATGACCAAGATTTATTTTTGGGCGAAGCCGCCGATTTGTTGTTTCATTATTTGATTTTGCTGAAAGCTAAAGGATTATGTTTAAACGATGTTGAAAAAGTATTGGAAAGTCGTGTGAAGATTAGGGAATAAAACTTATTACACCGTCTTTTCAATATTAAAATGGTTGATGATTTTAGAGAAATAACAGAAACTAAAAATAAAAACGTTAAAAAGGCCATTGTCCTAAAAGCTTCTGTGGTTTGAACAAGTGCTTCATTATTTCTTTGCAAATGAAAAAGCAATCTTTTTTTATTTTCTACATCTGAAACATCATAAGGATATCCTGGGAAAACATGTGGTATTGTAAGTGTCAATAACAAAATAGCTATCCCATAACTAAATAAAAGGTATTGCAACATTGACTTCAAATTGTTTTTTCTTTGCACAAAGAAATAACCAATTGCAAAAACAATTAGCAATCCTATTTCAATATAAAACGTATCAACTTTATCTAAAAATTCCATGAAATTATTTTTTGATATGTAAACATAACAAATCTTTATGAATTCTTTAAAACTTCCCTTTAGATTTCTCATTATCTTTGCAATGGATTTTTTAAATCTGAATTTTTATATCTAAAA
This sequence comes from Flavobacterium aureirubrum, assembly GCF_038739835.1. Classification (NCBI taxonomy): domain Bacteria; kingdom Pseudomonadati; phylum Bacteroidota; class Flavobacteriia; order Flavobacteriales; family Flavobacteriaceae; genus Flavobacterium; species Flavobacterium aureirubrum. The sequence goes on along the minus strand of NZ_JBCGDO010000006.1, from coordinate 2,292 downwards.
TCTAATATTTGTAATTATGTATCCAGAAGAAATGGTATTGCCAATGCGAGCTGAACTTTCATCGGTTGGTTTTCAAGAATTATATACAGCAGAAGAAGTAAAAAATGCAATAAAAGCTGAAGGCACTACACTAGTGGTTGTGAATTCAGTTTGTGGTTGTGCAGCAAGAAACGCTCGTCCTGGAGCGAAAATGAGTTTAGATGGCACAAAAAAACCAGATCATCTTGTAACTGTTTTTGCTGGCGTAGATAAAGAAGCAGTAGATGCTGCGCGTCAACACATGTTTCCGTTTCCTCCTTCATCACCAAGCATGGCTTTGTTCAAAAACGGCGAATTGGTTCACATGTTAGAGCGTCATCACATTGAAGGAAGACCAGCCGAAATGATAGCTGAAAACTTGAAAGACGCATATGCTGAATTTTGTTAGTAATCGATTAAAAAAATAGTTCTAATCCTGTAAATCTTAAATTTTGCAGGATTTTTTTTTAGAGCAACGCAACCTTTTTACATTACAAACATCATTGTAAAAAAATGTAAATAATATCAAATGAAAAAAATTGTGTTTTTACTATATGTTCTAGTATTGATTAGTTGTACAAATAATGATAGCTCATCAGACGAAATTACTCAGGAACAACTTGTTCAAAAGAAGCAAGAGATTTTGAATTATATAAATTCTTTCGAATGTACAGGAAGTTGCAACTATATCGCATTTGGCTCAAAACCATGTGGTGGACCAAGAGAATATTTGGTTTTTCCTAGCACAGTGGATTTTTTTGTAATTAATGATTTAGTGACAGAATATAACGAAATGGATAATTTATTCAATATTCAAACCGGTGCAGTTTCAGACTGTATGCTTGTCACTCCTCCAACAAATTTAGATTGTGTAAACGGTGATTGTGTCATTTTAAATTAATTTTTAGTTACAACGCAACCATTTCTATAATTAGTCATCTTATCTAAAATTGCTATAAATTAAAAAGTTGCTGTGAAAAAGAAACCCTTTCAATTGAAAAATTGTTAGGGTTTTTTTATAAAACTTGGTATTTTAAAAATGGCTTTTTGCTCCAACAAAACATTCAATATTTCTTCTTCTTCATCAGAGTAATGTTCTTGGAATTGATTGTTAAAAATTGACTTTACAAATGTTTTAATTTTTTCATCAATAAAAGTAATGTTCAATTCATTGTCACCAATTTTCAATTTCCAATTAGAATCCTTATTTTCAATCTCGATAGTTGGATTTACAACTAAATAATTAGTGTCACTCGGATATGTTTTTTGCAACAAAGTATATAATCCACCGATTACTTTTTTGGTACTTATTGATGTCAAACATACTTTATGAGCACAATTCATGATTACATCATAATTACATTTTAAATTACAATTTCCAGGTTTTCCCCAAATAATTTCGTTTTGCTCAGAAAAACTTCCCCATGAACCTGGACCAGTCGGACCATAAATTCCAACGGTTGGTGTGTTAAAACCTCCAGCAACGTGAGTAATTCCTGCATCATTCCCAATGTGAAACAACGCTCCAGCCATAGCGTTACCAACATCGTTTAAATCACCAGTAACTAACTCAATATGTGAATATTTTTTTGATAATAGCGCTACCGGATTGGGATCGTCTTTGCCTAAAATAATTTTACAATTTAAAGAGGGAAACAATTCGAAAAGCGTTTCAATTAACTCGGCATAATTTTTTGTAGGCCAAATTTTCAACAAAAATCCTGCGCCAGGATGAATCGTATAATACGGATTTTCAAAATTGGTGTTTCTCTCAAAATAAGGAAATCCTTCGTTTTTGTTTGAGATTTTATTGTGAAATCTCGCAATTGCATCTATATAATGTTGGATTGAATGTTGCTTAACTTTCTTTCCCGTAATGTAATTTATTTGATTGAACGATCTATCAAAAATTGGGTAATTTCCAAGTTCAATTACTTTGTCAAAAGTGCCTTCTTGAAGTTTAATTTCTTTTTCATCAACTACATTTATTCCTTGTAAATGTTTGCTAAAAAACGAAACCAGTCTTGTACTAACGGCAAAAGTGACACTATCAGAAACTTCTTTTAACCCGTTGGGTGTAATTAAATTAACCCGTTGGGTGTAATTAAATTATTTGATTTTTAATATTATTTATTGGTCTATCAAAGATGAATTTATTGATATATTGAACCAATGTTAATGCTGTTATTTTGGCTAAAATTCTTGTTTTAAAACCTTCAAAAGTTTTAGCATAATTGTTTCTAATTCTGAACTGGTCACATAATTGTGAAAATA